>NZ_LWRX01000187.1:0-23366 GCF_001683835.1 Ralstonia sp. RL
GGGCGCGCCTTTCTTTTGCTTACTTTTCTTTGGCAAGACAAAGAAAAGTGAGTCAGCCCCGGCAGGGGATGAAACAAGGGATGCACCACCGAGGCAAAACCAAACAAAGAATCAAGCAACACGGTGCGCGTCACGCCAGCCGAGACCCTCAACCGTCCCAGCCTTAGGCTTGTACTCACACCCAACCCACCCCGTGTACCCAATCTCATCCAACCAACGGAACAGGAACTGATAGTTGATCTCCCCAGTCCCCGGCTCATTGCGCCCAGGGTTGTCCGCCAGCTGCACATGCTTGATCTTGTCCAGATGGCGCTTCAGCGTGCCAGCCACTTCGCCTTCCATCCGCTGCATGTGGTAGATGTCGTACTGCACGTACAGGTTGGACGCGTCCACGTCGTTGATCAGGTCCAGCGCCTGCTGCGTGCGGTTCAGGTAAAAGCCCGGAATATCGAACGTGTTGATCGGCTCGATCAGCAGATCAATCTTCTCGGCCTTCAGTGCCTTCGCCGCAAACTTCAGGTTCTCCACCAGCGTCTTGCGCGCCGCGTCTTCGCTCACACCTTCGGGACGGATGCCCACCAGGCAGTTGAGCTGTTTCACGCCGAGCACCTTGGCGTACTTGATGGCTTCGCCCACGCCGTCCTGAAACTCGCTCACGCGGTCAGGCAGGATGGCGATGCCGCGCTCGCCGCCGTCCCAGTTGCCGGCCGGCAGGTTGTGCAGGACCAGGTCGAGCTGGAAGCGGTTCAGGCGATCGGCAATCTGGTCAGCATGAAACGCGTAGGGAAACAGGAACTCCACCCCGCGAAAGCCCGCACGCGCGGCGGCTTCGAAGCGGTCGAGGAAGGCCTGTTCGTTGAACAGCATGGTCAGGTTGGCTGCCAGCTTGGTCATGGTTTCTCCTTGTATCGGACGGTGAGGGAATGGCGCGCCGTCTTTATGCGGTGACGCCTTCGGCTTCCGTGAGGGTGTCTTCCAGGTCGAGCACTTCTTCAAACTCGACCACGTTGTCGATCTCGGTACCCATCGCGATGTTGGTCACGCGCTCGAGAATCACTTCCACCATCACCGGCACCGAGAACTCGGCCATCAGCTTGCGGGCCTGCGCAAAGGCGGGTTCGATGTCTTCGGGCTTGAACACGCGGATCGCCTTGCAACCCAGGCCTTCCACCACCTTCACGTGGTCGACGCCGTAGCCGTTCAGCTCGGGTGCGTTGACGTTGTCGAAGGCGAGCTGGACGCAGTAGTCCATGTCGAAGTTGCGCTGCGCCTGGCGGATCAGGCCCAGGTACGAGTTGTTCACCACCACGTGGATGTACGGCACCTTGAACTGCGCGGCCACCGCCATCTCTTCGATCATGAACTGGAAGTCGTAATCACCCGAGATGGCCACCACGTCGCTGTTGGGCGAGGCCACCTTCACGCCGATGGCGGCGGGAATCGTCCAGCCCAGCGGGCCTGCCTGGCCGCAGTTGATCCAGTGGCGCGGCTGGTTGACCGACAGGAACTGCGCAGCGGCGATCTGCGACAGGCCGATCGTGCTCACGTAACGCACGTCGCGCGGGAAGTACTGGTTCATCTCGCGGTACACGCGCTGCGGCTTGATGGGCACGTTGTCGAAGTCGGAGCGACGCAGCATCGTGCGCTTGCGCTTCTGCACGTCGGCGTTCCAGCTCTTGCGGCACGGCAGCTTGCCGGCGGCCTTCAGCTCGCGGGCGACTTCAATGAACTTCTCCAGCGCCGCCTTGGCGTCCGAGACGATGCCCAGGTCCGGACCGAACACGCGGCCGATCTGGGTCGGTTCGATATCGACGTGCACGAACTTGCGGCCCTTGGTGTAGACGTCGACGCTGCCGGTGTGGCGGTTGGCCCAGCGGTTGCCGATGCCGAACACGAAGTCCGACGCCAGCAGCGTGGCGTTGCCGTAGCGGTGCGACGTTTGCAGGCCGACCATGCCGGCGTTGAGCGGGTGGTCGTCGGCCAGCACGCCCCAGCCCATCAGGGTCGGGACGACGGGCACGTTCACCAGCTCGGCAAACTCGACCATCAGCTGGGCCGCATCGGCGTTGATCACGCCGCCGCCGCACACCAGCAGCGGGCGCTCGGCCTGGCACAGCATCTCGATGGCGCGCTCGGCCTGCGCACGCGTTGCCGCGGGCTTGTAGACCGGCAGCGGGCTGTACGTGTCGGGATCGAATTCGATCTCGGCGACTTGCACGTCGAACGGCAGGTCGATCAGCACCGGGCCCGGGCGGCCCGAGCGCATCAGGTGGAACGCCTGCTGGAACACGCGCGGCACCAGCGCCGGCTCACGCACGGTGACGGCCCACTTCGTGACCGGCTTGGCGATCGATTCGATGTCGACAGCCTGGAAGTCTTCCTTGTACAGGCGTGCGCGCGGCGCCTGGCCGGTGATGCAGAGGATGGGAATCGAATCTGCCCAGGCCGAGTACAGGCCGGTGATCATGTCGGTGCCGGCAGGGCCCGACGTGCCGATGCACACGCCGATGTTGCCGGCCTCGGCACGGGTGTAGCCCTCGGCCATGTGCGAGGCGCCTTCCACGTGGCGGGCCAGCACGTGGGCGATGTTGCCGTTCTTGCGCAAGGCCGAGTACAGCGGGTTGATGGCGGCACCCGGCACGCCGAAGGCGGTGGTGATGCCTTCTTTCTCCAGCACCGCAACGGCGGCGTCGATTGCTCTCATCTTCGGCATGGTGGTGTGTCTCCAGGAAGGGGAAGGTGGGAATACGTTGGGGCTGATCCTATTCCCGCATGCCGATACCGATAAACGCAGGTTTCGTCAGTTGATTGCTAACTTTGCATATCGAATGCTCTCGCGTGGCGCAGCAATGCCGAAGCCGTGTCACCGCCGAGGACGCCAGGATTCATGCCGCTTTCAGTTGATTTGCTGCGGCGCAAAAAGAGCGATGCAGGACCACGCCTCGCATCACTCCGCACACACCGATTTTTTCCATTCGTCACAGGTGATATGCGCTGAATAGGCGCAATCCGCGTACGGAATGCTCACTAGAATGGCGTGACATTGCGAACTGGAATGATGGAATGGACAAGCTCAAGCAGATCGAGGCGTTCATCGCCGTGGTGGAGCACGGCAGCATGGCCGCCGCCGCGCTCACGCAGGACGTGACGCCCGTCATGATCGGGCGCCGCATCAACGCGCTCGAAGCCAGGCTGGGCGTGAAGCTGCTGCACCGGTCCACGCGGCGCATTGCCGTGACCGAACAGGGCGCGGTGTTCATGGAGCAGTGCAAGAAGGCGCTGGGCGAACTGGACCGCGCAGAACTGCTCGTCGCCGAGGGCCGCCACAAGGCGACGGGGCACCTGATCGTGTCGGCGCCGGCCGCGTTTGGGCGCAAGCACGTCGCGCCGCACGCGCCGGATTTTCTGCGTGCCAACCCCGACGTGCGCATCTCGTTCAACCTGACCGACCGCGTGGTCGACCTCGTGCGCGAGGGCTACGACCTCGGCATCCGCATCGGCGGGGCCATCGATCCGAACTTCGTGGCGATCCGGCTGGCTTCGAACAAGCGCGTGGTGTGCGGCACGCCGGCGTATTTCGCCAAGCACGGCGTGCCGCGCACACTCGACGACCTGGCCAAGCACAATTGCCTCGCCTTCAACCTGCAGGGCGGCCAGCAGCGCGGCTGGTATTTCCAGCAGAACGGCAAGGCCGTCACCGTGAAGGTCAGCGGCAACCTCGACTGCAACGACGGCGAACTGCTGCACCGCTGGATGGGCGAAGGCCTGGGCCTGGGGTGGCGTTCAACGTGGGAGATCCAGCCGGAACTCGAATCCGGCGCGCTGATGACCGTGCTGGATGACTACGCGCTGCCCGACTACGACATCCTCGCCGTGTACCCGCAGCAGCGGCCGGTGCCTGCGAAGATCCGGTTCTTCATCGAACACCTGAAGGCGGTGTTTGCGCAGCCGGGGTATTGGTCGCGGGCGGAGTGAGGCGCGCTCAGCGTCACTCGGCGATGACGACGCGTCCCTGCGTCAGGTCCCGCAGCGTCGCACGCGCAGCCGCCTCATCGGTCACGGGCAAGCGCACGGTGAGCGCAACGCCGGCATCGTAAGCCGCCTCGACCAGCGCATAGCCGCCTTCATCGACCCACCGCCGGATGCGCGCCTCATCGGCGTAATCGGTGACGAGCGTGAGCGTGGTGCTGGCGATGCGCTCCACGCGCTCGGCCTGCATGAGCGCGGTGGCGATGGCATCGGTGTAGGCGCGCACCAGGCCGCCCGCGCCGAGCTTCACGCCGCCGAAGTAGCGCACCACGGCACCGAGCGTGCCGTCCAGGTCGTGGTGGCGCAGCACTTCGAGGATGGGGCGGCCTGCGGTGCCGGAGGGCTCGCCATCATCGGACATCCCCGACTGGCCGCCGGCCAGCAGCGCCCAGCAGACATGCGTGGCAGTCGGGTGCTCGGCCCGCAGACGCGCGACGACGTCCATGGCAGCGGCGCGGTCTTCGACCGGCACAGCCCATGCGATGAAGCGGCTTTTCCTGATGTCCAGCTCGGCCGACACCGGCGCGCGCAGCGTGTACGTCGGCACGCGCGCTCAGGCCAGCAGCGCGGCAACGAGGTCCGTCGCGCGGCCACCCGGCGATTCGAACTTCAGCGACGCCTCGGTGTGCGCCATGTGCTCTTCCATCAGGGCGATGGCACCTTCCACGTCGCCGCGCTTGGCGGCTTCCAGAAAGGCGGTGTGCTCTTCGGACGAGCGCACCGCATCGTAGGTGGATTGATACAGCATCGTGATGACCGAGCTGCGGGCGGAGAGCTCGCGCAGCATTTCCTTGAGCACGCTGTTGCCGACCACGTCGGCCAGCAGCAGGTGGAAGTCGGCCATCAGGCGGTTGCGGCGCGGGACGTCCGCCAGGTTGGCGCTGGCCGCCACCCTGTGCTCTTCGGCCAAGTGCTTTTCGAGCCGCGCATAGTCGGCCGGCGTGGCCTTGGCGATGAACTCGCGCGCCAGTGCCACTTCCAGCACGCGCCGTACGGCAAAGACTTCGCGGGCCTCGGTCTCATCGGGCTTGGCGACGAACGCGCCGCGATCCGGCTCCATGCGGATCAGCTTGTCCTTGGCCAGCATCAGCAGCGCGGCACGAATCTTTGTGCGGCTGACGTGGTAGACCCGCGCCAGCGCCTCTTCGCGCAGCTTGGTGCCGGGCGGCAGCCGATGCGCGACGATCGCCTGTGCGATGTCGTCGGCAATGCCTTCGGAGGAGATGTCGGCGGCGGTGGTTTCGGTCATGGCGCCGATTTTACCGCCGTCCGACAGGCGTGCCGCGTCAGGCATGCGGCAGCGTGGGCGCACCGGGCGCCGCGATGCCATGGCCGTGGGGGATCGCCTCGCCCTCTTCGGTGATGTCGATCTTGCCGTCGAGCACGTCGTTCGCGCGCACGCGGTCGATGTCCTTTTCCCACGCGGCGATCACCACCGTGGCGACGCAGTTGCCGATCAGGTTGCCCAGGGCGCGGGCAATGCCGATGAACCAGTCGACGGAGAGCACGAGCACCAGCCCGATCGCCGGAATGGCGGGAATGACCGACAGCGTGGCCGCCAGGATCACGATGGCCGAGCCCGGAATGCCGTGCGCACCCTTGGACGTGATCAGCGCCACGGCCAGGATCAGCAGCAGGTCATGCATCGACAGCGGCGTGTTGGTCGCCTGCGCGATGAACACGGCGGCCAGCGTCAGGTAGATCGAGAACGCATCGAGGTTGAACGAGTAGCCCGTCGGGATGACCAGCCCCACCACCGAGCGCTTGATGCCCATCTTCTCCAGCTTGTTCATGATGGACGGCAGCACCGCGTCGGACGATGCCGTGCCCAGCACCACCAGCAGTTCGGCGCGCAGAAAGCGGATCAGCTTGAAGATGTTGAAGCCCGCCACGCGCAGGATGGTGCCGAGCACCACAAACACGAACAGCGCCACGGCCGCATAGAACAGCAGCACCAGGAAGCCCAGCTGCTTGAGCGAGCCGGCGCCGTACTTGCCGACGGTGAACGCCACCGCGCCGAGCACGCCCAGCGGCGCCAGGCGGATGATCACGGCCATCATGCGGAACAGCACGTGCGAGAGCTGATCGATCAGGTTGACCAGCGGCTTGGTCCGCTCACCCAGCAGCGACAGCGCGCAGCCGAACAGGATCGACACCAGCAGCACCTGCAGGATGTCGCCCTTCACAAAGCCGCTCACGAACGTATCCGGGATCAGCTTGAGGAGGAAGGCGGCCACGCCGGTCGATTCCACCTGCTTGGCGGTGTCCATGTACGACGCCATGGCGGCCGGATCGAGCGTCTTCGGGTCGACGTTCATGCCGTGGCCGGGGCCGAACACGTAGGCCAGGCCGATGCCGAGCGCCAGCGCAATCGTCGTGACGATCTCAAAGTAGATGACGGCCTTGCCGCCCACGCGCCCGACCTTCTTGAGCTCGCCCGCGCCGCAGATCCCCACCACCACGACGGAGAAGACGATCGGCGCGATCAGCATCTTGATCAGCTTCAGGAAGCCGTCACCCAGCGGCTTGAGATGCTGCGCGAAGTCGGGCGCCCAGATGCCCAGCGCGATGCCCACCGCGAGGGCGATCAAAACCTGCCCGAACAGCGGGCGCGTAAAGCGTTGCATGGTGAATCCTCCTTTGGATTTCAGGTGTCTTGGGCGCCCGTTTCGTCTATCGCGATTGTCGGGAAAGCCCTGTCGCGCTCGCTGCATCGCACAAAGTTGTCGCGCTGGATTGTTGGAGCGTTCACGGCATCATAGGCGATCCAATTTTTGTATGCAATTTTTGAATTCACATGCTAGGATGACCCGCATGCAGTCGGCAATGCCCTGCGCACCTGGCCCACATGCTGCACCGTCGGCCCGACCTCTCGTATTGCTGTTGTCCGGCAGTTCGCCGATCGGGGCCGCCGTATACCATCCAGAGACCGATCCCAAGGAGACCCCCATGGCGATGCCTACGCTCGATCCGAACGCTCCCGACTTCACGCGCCGCTATCCGAACCTGGCGGACCCTCGCCTGGGCGCTGAAGCGACGTTCGCCACCGACGAGTTCTTTGCACCGAAGAGCCGCATGCTCAATCCCGAGCCGGCAGTGTTCATCCCCGGCAAATACGACGACCACGGCAAGTGGATGGACGGCTGGGAAACGCGCCGTCGCCGCAACGGCGGTTACGACTACTGCATCGTCCGGCTGGCCCGCCCGGGCGTCGTGAAGGGCGTGGACATCGACACGAGCCACTTCACCGGCAATTTCCCGCCGGCGGCGTCCATCGAGGCCGCCTACGTGGCCGACGGCGAGCCGACCGATGCCACGCAATGGACCGAGATCGTTCCCTCGACCACGCTGCAGGGCAACAGCCACGCCTACGTGGCCGTGACCGACCCGGGCGCGTACACGCACCTGCGCCTGAACATCTTCCCGGACGGCGGCATCGCGCGCCTGCGCGTGTATGGCCAGCCGCAAGTCGACTGGAAGGGCGCGGACCGCACCCAGCTGTTCGATCTCGCCGCGATGGAAAACGGCGCCTACGTGGTCGAAGCGAACAACGAACACTTCGGGCCGGCCTCGCGCATGCTCATGCCGGGCCGCGGCGTGAACATGGGCGACGGCTGGGAGACGCGCCGCCGCCGCGAGCCCGGCAACGACTGGTGCATCATCGCGCTGGCGCACCCGGGCCGCATCCGCAAGATCGAAGTCGATACGGCGCACTTCAAGGGCAACTTTGCCGACCGCGTTTCCATCCAGGCCGCGCGCGTGGTGGGCGGCACCGACAGCTCGCTCAAGACGCAAGCGATGTTCTGGCAGACGCTGCTGCCCGAGCAGAAGCTGCAGATGGACCTGCAGCACTACTACGAAGCGGAGATCGCCGACATGGGCGTCGTCACGCACGTGCGCTTCAACATGTTCCCGGACGGCGGTGTGTCGCGCCTGCGCCTGTGGGGGGTGCTGGAATGAGCCAGGACGCCATCGCGCGCATTGCGCTGACCATCGAGCCGCTCACGCGTGAAGCCTTCGCCCCGTTCGGCGATGTGATCGAACTCGAGGGCGCCAAGCAGTTCCCGATCAACCAGGGCACCACCACGCGCTTTCACGACCTCGCCAACGTGGACGTGGGGGAAGGCGGCCGGGCGCTCATCAACCTGTTCCGCGGCCAGCCGCGCACGCTGCCGTTCGAAGTGAAGATGCTGGAGCGCCATCCGCGCGGCAGCCAGGCCTTCATCCCGCTGAACGACAAGCCGTACCTGGTGGTCGTGGCGCCTGCGGGCGGGCTTGATCCGTCCAAGCTGCGCGCCTTCGTGTCGCGCGGCTGGCAGGGCGTGAACTACGCGCGCGGGGTGTGGCATCACCCGCTGCTGGCGCTGGAGCAGGTCAGCGACTTCATCGTCGTCGACCGCGGCGGCGAAGGCCACAACTGCGACGAGCAGGATCTGCCCGAATCGGTATGGCTGACCGAAGAGGCCTTGCGCGCCGCGCAGTAGCCGCCTCGCCGTCCGCACCATCCTGAGCCCCCGTACAACGGGGGCTCAGTCACTTTGAACGTCCTTCGCCAATACCGATACGGAGACATCGACATGACCCAGGCTCAACTCACCGCCACCGGCATCGACGCGGACATCCGCGCGTTTGTCGAGGCGGGGCACGCGCAGCAGATCGACTTCCTGCGCGAGCTGGTGAAGGTGCCGTCGGACAACCCGCCCGGCGACTGCGCCCCGCACGCCGCGCGCGCCAAGGCACTGCTGGAAGGCCTTGGCCTGACCGTCGAGGCGCATGCGGTGCCCGAAGCGCAGGTGCGCGCAGCCGGCATGGCCAGCGCCACCAACCTCATCGTGCGCCACACGTTCGGCAGCGGCGGCCCGACCGTCGCCATGAACGCACACGGCGATGTCGTCCCGCCCGGCCTGGGCTGGACGCATGATCCGTACGGCGGCGAGATCGTCCAGACCGACCACGGCCCGACCATGTTCGGCCGCGGCGTGGCGGTGTCCAAATCGGATTTCGCGACGTACACGTGGGCGCTGCTGGCGCTCATCGACGCCGAACAGCGCGGGGCGAAGCTCAACGGTACGGTCGAGCTGCATTTCACCTACGACGAGGAGACCGGCGGCGATGTCGGCCCGAAATGGCTGCTGGACCAGGGCCTGAGCCAGCCCGATTACGCCATCTCGGCCGGCTTTGCATACGGCATCACGTCGGCGCACAACGGCTGCCTGCACGTGGAGGTGACCGTGCGCGGCAGGCAGGCGCATGCCGCCATGCCGCACACCGGCATCGACGCCATCGAGGCGGCCACGCACATCCTGCAGGCCGTGTATGCGTATCGCGGGGAACTGGCGACGCGCAAGTCCGCCGTGCCGGGCATCGACCACGCCACGCTGAACGTCGGCCTGATCCAGGGCGGCATCAACACGAACGTCGTGCCCGATCTGGTGACGTTCCGCATCGACCGCCGGATGATTCCGGAAGAGGCCGGGCGCGATGCCCAGGAAGAGCTGCGTGCCGTGATCGAGCGCGCCGCGGCGGATCGCCCGGGCATCGAGGTGTCGGTCGAGCGCATCATCCTGGCCGAACCGCTGGCGGAATTGCCGGGCGTGCAGACGCTCATCGGGGCGTTGCGTCGCCATGCGCAGGCGGTGTTCGGCGGCGACGTGCCGGTCCACGGCGTGCCGCTGTACACCGATGCCCGGCACTACACCGCGCGCGGCGTCCCGACCGTTCTCTACGGTGCCGGGCCGCGTACGCTGATGGAAGCGCGCGGCCATAACACCGACGAGAACCTGCGGCTGCACGACCTGCGCGGCGCGACGGTCGTGGTGGGCTGCGCGGTGGCGGAACTGCTGGGCGCGTGATCGCCGCATCGTTGCATCGCTGCGTGCGGCCGGCCTTGCCGGCCCTTTGCATTTGCGCAATCCGCCGCAGAGCAGCGGATTAGAGGTTCGCTGCAACCCCCGACGCCCTCACCCGCCTCCTGCCCCTCCTATAATCCGGGCCACAAAACCCTCATCGGAGACCCGCAGGATGCAATCCCCCCATCCTTCCAAGCACATTCCGGCCGCAACCCTGCCGGAGCTGACGCTGCGCGGCATGATCCTCGGTGCCATCATCACCGTGATCTTTACCGCATCCAATGTGTACCTTGGCCTGAAAGTGGGCCTGACGTTCTCTTCCGCGATCCCGGCCGCCGTCATCTCGATGGCGGTGCTGCGCATGCTGGGCGGCACGAACATCCTCGAGAACAACATGGTGCAGACGCAGGCGTCCGCGGCCGGGACGCTGTCTTCCATCATCTTCATCCTGCCGGGCCTCGTGATGATCGGCCACTGGCAAGGCTTCCCGTTCTGGCAGACGTTCGGCGTGTGCATGGCCGGCGGCATGCTCGGCGTGGTGTTCACAATTCCGCTGCGTCACGCGATGGTCGTGCAGAGTGACCTGCCCTACCCCGAAGGCGTGGCCGCGGCGGAAATCCTGCGGGTGGGCAGCGGCCAGCTCGCCGACGGCTCCGATGCCACGGCCGACGACGCGGTGCCCGCTGCCACCGGCATGCGCGATATCGCCACCGGCGGCATCGTGGCGGCTGTGGTCGCGTTTGCGACCAGTGGCCTGCGTGTGCTGGGCGAAGGCGCGAGCTGGTGGCTTGCCGCCGGCGCATCGGTCGTGCGGCTGCCGCTCGGGTTTTCGACCGCGCTGCTGGGTGCCGGTTACCTGATCGGCGTGGTGGCCGGGATCGCCATGCTGGTGGGCCTGGTCATCGCGTGGGGCATCGCGGTGCCGTACCTGACGTCCATCACGCCGATGCCGGCGGGCAAGACGCTCGCCGCGTTCGGCACCGACGTGTGGCGCACGCAGGTGCGCTTCATCGGCGCGGGCGTGATCGCCGTGGCCGCCGTGTGGACGCTCGGCACGCTCATCGGCCCGGTGCTGCACGGCATGAAGCGCTCATTCGGCAGCCTGCGCCCGCAAGCGGACGCCACGCAGCGCACCGAGCAGGACATGGCGCCGCGCTGGATCCTCCTGGTCACGCTGGCCATGGTGGCCGTGCTGGTGATCACCTTTGCGGCCTTCCTGGCGCCGACCATGCTGTCGGCCGGCTCGCGCTGGACGCTCATTGCATGCGCGGTCGTCTTCGCCGTGGTGTTCGGCTTCCTGGTGGCCGCGGCGTGCGGCTACATGGCCGGGCTGATCGGTTCGTCGTCGAGCCCGATCTCGGGCATCGGCATCATCGCCATCACGCTGGTGTCGCTGCTGCTGTTGGCCGTGGGCGCGGACAACGGCCTTCTGGGCTCGCCGGAAGCGAGCCGGCTGGGCATCGCGCTGGCGATCTTCACGACCTCGGCGGTGGTGGCCGTGGCGACCATCTCGAACGACAACCTGCAGGATCTGAAGACCGGCTGGCTGGTCGGCGCCACGCCATGGCGGCAACAGGTGGCGCTGCTGATCGGCTGCGTGGCGGGCGCGGCGGTCATCTCGCCCGTGCTGGAGCTGCTGTACAACGCGTACGGCTTCCCCGGCGCACTGCCGCGTGCCGGCATGGACGCGTCGCAGGCGCTGTCCGCGCCGCAGGCGACGCTCATGACCGCCATCGCCACCGGCATCTTCACGCACCAGCTGGAATGGAACATGGTGATCGCGGGCATCGCCGTCGGCGTGATCCTGATCGCCATCGACTGGGCGCTCAAGCAGCGTGGCGGTGTCGCTCGGCTGCCGGTGCTGGCAGTGGGCATCGGCATCTACCTGCCGCCGACCGTGAGCACGGTGCTGGTGACGGGCGCGGTGCTGGCGTGGATCATCGAGAAGATCCTGGCCAGGCGCGCGCAGGCCGCGGGCGTGCCGTACGAGCGCTATGCCGAAGTGCCGAACCGCCACGGCGTGCTGCTCGCCTCGGGCCTGATCGTGGGCGAAAGCCTGGTCGGCGTGCTGATGGCGGCCATCATCGGCGCCACGGGCAAGGATGCGCCGCTGGCGGTCGTGGGCGCGTCGTTCGAAGGCACGGCGCAATGGCTTGGGCTGATCGTCTTCGCGTTGGTATGCTGGGCGTTCGCGCGCCGCGTGCTGGCCGTGCGCCCGACTCACTGACTGACGCCCGACGATTCACCATGCTGCTGCGCGACGCCACCGAAGCCGACCTGCCCGCGATCCTCGCCATCTACAACGACGTGATCACCAACTCCAACGCGGTGTACACGGAGACGCTGTCCACCCTGGAAGACCGCCGCGCGTGGCTGGCGCTGCGCGCTACGCAGGGCTATCCGGTCCTGGTGGCCGACGACGACGGGCGGGTCGCAGGCTTTGCGTCGTTCGGCGACTTCCGGCCGTATCCGGGCTTCCGCACGACGGTCGAACACTCGGTGCACATCCACCGCGACTGGCGCGGCAAGGGCTTCGGCCGCGTGCTCGTGGAGGCGCTGTGCGAGCGCGCCGCAGCGCTGGGCAAACATGTGATGGTGGGCGCCATCGACGGGGCCAATGCGGCGTCGATCCGCCTGCACGAAAAGCTCGGCTTCAAGGAGGTGGGCCGCATGCCCGAGGCCGCCATCAAGCGTGGCCAGTGGCTCGACCTCGTCTTCATGCAGCGCGTTCTGCAGGCGCCGGGCCCGGCCGGCAACGGCTGACCGTCCGCCGGTGCTTCACGCAGGCTGCGTGGCGGCCTGCGCCCATCGGCCGCAACCGCGCCGCACGGTCTCGTGCAGGTTGCGGGTTTCGCGCTGGGCCGCGCGGATCCATTCCGCATCGGCATCGCGCGCTTCCACCACCTCCCGCACCATGTCGAGCGCGCCTTCGGACGACAGCGCCTCGGCATGCTCCGACAGCAGCTTGCTGGTTTCCAGGATGTGATCGGCCAGCGCGCCACGGTTGCCGGTGGCCGGGTCGACGTATTCGCCTGCCAGCCCGAAGCGGCACGCCTGGAAGCGGTTGAAGGTGTAGACGAGGTAGTCGTCCTCCACCGGCATGAACGGGCGATCGAGCAGCAGCCAGCGGCCCAGCGCCTGGATGTAGGCGGCGACGGCGGCGGCGCGCTCGACCGTCAACGGCGTGTCCATCACGCGGACTTCGATCGTGCCGTACTCGGGCTTGGGGCGGATGTCCCAGTAGAAATCCTTCATGCTTTCGATCACGCCGGTGGCGTGCATCTTGTCGAAGTACGCAATGAAGGCATCCCATGTCAGCACGAACGGCGCGCGCCCCGAGAGCGGAAACGCGCTCACCGAGTTCATGCGCGCCGAGGCAAACCCCGTATCCACACCCTGCACGAACGGCGAGGACGCCGCCAGCGCGATGAAGTGCGGCACGTAGCGCGACATGGCGTGCAGCAGGTACAGCGCATCGTCGGGGCTCGGGCAGCCCAGGTGCACGTGCTGGCCGAACACCGTGAACTGCTTGGCCAGATAGCCGTACAGCTCCGAGATGTACTGATATCGCGGCGACTGCGAAATCTGGCGCTGGCTCCACTGCTGGAACGGGTGCGTGCCGCCGCCGCAGATGCCGATGTTCAGCGCCGTCGCCGCTTCGGCCATGCGGTCGCGCATCTCGCGCAGCTGCCACAGGGCCTCGTCGTGGCTGTGGCAGATGCCGGTGGAGATCTCGATCATCGAGTCGGTGATCTCCGGCTTGATGTCGCCGGGATACTCCTTGCCCTTGAGCATGCGCAGCAAGTCCGGCGAGGCCGAGGCCAGGTCATAGTCGTGACGATTGACGAGCTGCAGTTCCAGCTCGACGCCAAACGTCAGTGCTTCGGATTTCGAAAACGGTTCAAGCGACATGGGGCTCAGTGCCTCCCTTCTTCCTGCCGTACCTCACCCGCCCAACGCAACGAACGTGCCGTGAGGATCGGTGCGGCAATCTGCTGGATCGCCAGCGTGCACAGGATGATGGCGGCCAGCGGCCCGCCGGTTTGCGGATACAGTACCGCGGTGTCGTGCATGAGCAGCCAAGACAGTCCCGACATCGGTCCGAGTGCCAGGCCCAGCGCCACGCTCTGGCGCATCGACAGGCCCGAGAACGAACCCAGCGCGGTCGTCGCCGCCAGCTTGGCAATGAAGCGCGACAGCACCAGCGCCACTGCGGCCACACCGCCGATCACCCAGTCCGATGCCTTGAGCGGCAGACCGAGCGAGACGATCATCACCACGATCAGGATGCTGCCCGCGCTGCCGAAGTGCGACGGCCACACGCGCGGGTGATCGTCCTGGTGCTTGAACACGACGCCCGCCAGCAGCAGCGTGAGCGGCACCGAGAGCTTGAGCAGCTTGGCCATCGCCAGGGCAAACAGCACCAGGCCGACGAGCACCAGAAACGCGTAGTGATCGTCACCCGCCATGCGGTGATACAGCGCATGGCCGACCTTGCCCGCCACCCAGGCCAGCAGCACGGAACCTGCCAGCAGGTACAGCGGATGCAGCAGCGCCGCACCCCAATGCCCGTATTCGCTGTGCAGCCAGCCCGCGGTCAGCGGCACCAGCACGCTCGCGTAGATGCTGTTGAGCGCGCCGAGCGAAAGCAGCCGCTCCGTCACCTGGCCTTCGGCGCGCAGTTCGTTCTTCAATTGCAGCAGCACCGTCGGCGACGTGGCCACGGCGATGGCGCCTGCGGCCACCGCCACCGGCACCGCCACACCGAACAGCTGGAGCACCCACGTGACGAGGCCCCAGGTCAGCAGGCTCTCGAAGCCACTGGTCAGCAACAGCCAACGATTGGCGCGCAGCCACTCGAACGAGAGCCGGTGCCCGAGCTCGAACAGCGCGAGCGCCAGCGCCATCTCGATGAGGATGTGGGTCTGGTCGAGCATGTCGGCGTCGATGAGCGGGCGGCCCAGCACACCCGCCACCAATCCGGCTGCCGCATAGCCCACGATGCGCGGCAGCCGCAGCGCCACGCGCGCAAACTCGCCGCACAGGGCCGCGCCCACCAGCGCCAGCCCGATCCAGAACAGGCCGCCCGGTTCCGGCGGCCACGAGGGGAAGAGATCGTGAAGTCCTGTCATGGCCGACATGGTACCCGAAGCACCCAAATGTAGAAGTCAGCCAAGCACTGACACGCGATACCGCCTCGTTACACGATATTTAACAATAGATCGATGATTTTCGATGCAGATACCGGCAAGTCTGCGTTTTGAGCGCATTACCGCAGGCAAAGAAAAACCGCCCCGGGGGGCGGTTTTCATACTGCGGACGGCGGAAGCCGGACGGATTACTTCCCGCCCACGCTCTCCAGCGGGACCCACTTGCCGCCGGTGACCTTGTAGACGGTGATGCCGCCGTCCTTCAGGTCGCCCTTGTCGTCGTAGGCATAGTGCTTGGCGGTCACGCCCTGCATGTTCGTGGCAGCCAGGATCGGCAGGTACTTCGCCGGGTCCGACGAGCCGGCCTTGACCATGGCCTGCATCAGCGCCATCGCGCCGTCATAGGCGTACGGCGAGTACGTCTGCACCGGCGTGCCGAAGCGCTTCTCATAGCGCTGCTTGTAAGCGGCGCCGCCCGGCATCTGTTCCAGGGGCAGGCCGGCCAGCGAGCACACCACGCCTTCGGCAGCCTGCGCGCCCGCCAGCTTGATGAACTCGTCGGTCTTGGACATTTCGCCCGAGATCAGCGTCGACTTGATGCCCAGCTCGCGCATCTGCTTGACCAGCGGTGCCGACTGGCCTTCCGCGCCGCCGTAGAACACGGCGTCCGGCTTCTTGGCCTTGATCTGCGTGAGGATGGCCTTGAAGTCGGTCGCCTTGTCGTTGGTGAACTCGCGACGCACGATGGTGGCGCCGGCAGCCTTGGCGGCCTTCTCGAATTCGTCCGCCAGGCCTTGGCCATATGCGGTGCGGTCATCGATGATGGCGATGTTCTTGTAGCCAAGCTTCTTGACGGCGTACGTGCCGACCACCGAACCCTGCTGGGTGTCGGAAGTCATCATGCGGAACGTCGTCTTGTAGCCCTGCTTGGTGTATTCCGGCGCCGTGGCCATCGCGATTTCCGCAATGCCGGCATTGTTGTAGATGCGCGAAGCCGGAATGGTCGTACCCGAGTTGAAGTGGCCGAGCATGCCCTTGATGCCGCTGTCCACGAGCTTCTGCGCGACGGTCGTGCCGGTCTTCGGGTCAGCCTGGTCGTCTTCCGAGATCAGCTGGAACTTGACTTCCTTGCCGGCGATCTTCGGCTTGGTGGCGTTGAACTCCTCCACGGCCAGCGTCAGGCCGTTCTGCATGTCCTTGCCGTACTGGGCCTGGGGACCGGTCATCGGGCCGGCGTAGCCGAGCTTGATGACTTCCTGCGCCGATGCTGCACCACCCAGCGCACACAGCGCCGCCGCCACCCACAGTTGCTTCAATTTCATTTGTGCGTCTCCTAGTTCAAACGCAATTTGGATCCATAGCGCGACGGGATCACCGCCGCCCTCCTCCCGCTTCGCATCCCATCCGCACCCGTCGTACGAATCGAACCGCGAATCCTGCTCTTGCTCCCCGTCAGCCGATGGTCATCAGGCTGGCGTTACCACCCGCCGCGGCCGTATTGACCGACAGCGAACGCTCGATCAGCAGGCGCTCCAGCGCCAGCCCTTCCCCGCCATGCGGCAGACCTTGCACGCCGACGATCGGGCCGGCACGCCGCGCCAGGCCTTCGCAGATGGCGCGCAGATGGTCCGAATCGCCGTGGTGCAGCACCGCGTCGAAGGCCGCTTCTTCCAGCGTCCCCACCACGCGGACGCGCGATTGTACTGCCGCCGGCAGGGTACGCAGTACCGCTTCAATGGCAGGGTTTTCCTGCACCACAGCGACGCTGCCGACGGCCAGCACGGCCGCCAGCTGGCGCAGCCAGTCGGCCGGATCCGCCGCCACGCACAGCACCGCATCGCGCGGCAACAGCGTGTAGGTATTGCGCTCGCCGGTGGGGCCCGGCAGCGTGGCCGTGGCGCCCGTCGCCGTGGCGGCCGCCAGGCGTTCGCACAGCGCTGCCAGCGCCGGCGATTGCTTGCGGGCCCAGTCCGTCAGGGCATCGAACGGGGCCAGCAGCGCGCGACGCGCGTCGGTGTCGACTTCGGTGCCGGCGCCTGCGGTCAGCTGCAATGCGGTGCGCATGGCGTCCTGCGGGCACGTCGACAGCAGGCGCAGCAGGTACAGCGGGCCGCCCGCCTTCGGGCCGGTGCCCGACAGGCCCTCGCCGCCGAACGGCTGCACGCCGACCACGGCGCCGACGATATTGCGGTTCACATACAGGTTGCCGACGTGCGCGCGATCCACGACGTGCGCGATGGTCTCGTCGATGCGCGTGTGGATGCCCAGCGTCAGACCGTAGCCCGTGCCGTTGATCTGTTCGATGAGCTTGGTCAGGCCCGTGTTGTCGGCGGTGCGCTTCCAGCGGATCACGTGCAGCACGGGGCCGAAAATCTCGCGCGTCAGATCCGACAAGCTGTCGAGCTCGATGACCGTCGGCGGCACGAAGGTGCCGTGCGCGCAGGCATCGGGCACCGGCGTCTGGTGCACGCGGCGGCCCTTGGCGCGCATCGCCTCGATGTGGCCGACGATGTTGTCGCGCGCTTCGGCGTCGATCACCGGGCCCACATCGGTGGACAGCCGGTCGGGATTGCCCATCGCCAGTTCGGCCATGCCGCCCTTGAGCATCGCCAGCACGCGGTCGGCCACGTCATCCTGCAGGCACAGCACGCGCAGCGCCGAGCAGCGCTGCCCCGCCGAATCGAACGCAGACGACAGCACATCGGCCACCACCTGCTCGGCCAGCGCGGACGAATCGACGATCATCGCGTTCTGGCCGCCGGTCTCGGCGATCAGCGGGATCGGCGCACCGTTGGCATCCAAGCGGCCGGCCAGCGTGCGCTGCAGGATGCGCGCAACTTCGGTCGAACCGGTGAACATCACACCCTTGGTGCGCCCGTCCTTCACCAGCGCCGCGCCGACAGTCTCACCGCGGCCCGGCAGCAGTTGCACGGCACCGGCCGGCACGCCGGCTTCGCGCAGGATGCGTACGGCTTGCGCCGCGATCAGCGGAGTCTGTTCAGCGGGCTTGGCCAGCACCGGGTTGCCCGCAGCCAGCGCGGCACTGACCTGGCCGGTGAAGATCGCCAGCGGGAAGTTCCACGGGCTGATGCAGACCACCGGGCCCAGCGGGCGATGCGTGTCATTCGAGAACCCGCCGCGCACCTGCGCCGCGTAGTAGCGCAGGAAGTCGACGGCCTCGCGCACTTCGGCGATGGCGTTGGACAGCGTCTTGCCCGCCTCGCGGATGATCAGGCCCATCAGGTGCTGCATCTCGCCTTCCATCAGGTCGGCGGCGCGATCGAGCAGCGCGGCGCGCGCTTCCGGCGGCGTCGCTTGCCAGATTGGGGCGGCGGCCGTGGCGGCCGCGAGTGCGGCGTCGACGTCGGCCTCGTTGGCTTCGGTCACGTGGCCGACGACGTCGCGCAGATCTGCCGGATTGCGCACGGGCTGCGGTGTGCCGCCGGTGTACGGCGCATCGCCGATGGTCGGCTCGGCCGTCCAGACCGTGCTCGTGCCCGCCAGCAGCGCCGACGACAGCGACGCCAGGCGCTGCTCGTTGGCCAGGTCGATACCGGCCGAGTTCACGCGGACGTTGCCATACAGATTGCGCGGCAGCGGAATCTTCGGATGCGGCAGGCCGAGCGCCCCTTCCTCGGCGTGCATCTTCTCCACCACCTCCACCGGGTCGGCGACGAGGTCGTCCAGCGGGATCGACTCGTCCGCAATGCGGTTCACGAACGAGGTGTTGGCACCGTTTTCCAGCAGACGGCGCACCAGGTAGGCGAGCAGCGTTTCATGCGTGCCGACCGGCGCATAGATGCGGCACGGGCGGTTCAGCTTGCCCGGCTTGTTGCCGACGACCTGTTCGTACAGCGGCTCGCCCATGCCGTGCAGGCACTGGAATTCGTACTGGCCGGGGTAATAGTTCTGGCCGGCCATGTGGTAGATGGCCGCCAGCGTGTGCGCGTTGTGCGTGGCGAACTGCGGGAAGATCGCGTCCGGCGCGGCCAGCAGCTTGCGTGCGCACGCCAGGTACGACACGTCGGTGTAGACCTTGCGCGTGTAGACCGGATAGCCCTCCAGCCCGTCGACCTGCGCACGCTTGATCTCGCTGTCCCAGTACGCGCCCTTCACCAGGCGGATCATCAGGCGATGCTTGCTGCGGCGGGCCAGGTCGATGATGTAGTCGAGCACGAACGGGCAGCGCTTCTGGTAGCCCTGCACCACGAAGCCGATGCCGTTCCAGCCGGCCAGCTCCGGTGCAAAGCACAGGCGCTCCAGCAGGTCGAGCGACAGCTCCAGGCGGTCGGCTTCTTCCGCATCGATGTTGATGCCGATGTCGTATTCGCGGGCCAGCATCGCCAGACCCTTCACGCGCGGATACAGCTCGTTGATCGTGCGCTCGTATTGCGCGCGGCTGTAGCGCGGGTGCAGCGCCGACAGCTTGATCGAGATGCCCGGCCCTTCGTAGATGCCGCGCCCGCCCGAAGCCTGCCCGGTCGCGCGGATGGCCTGCTCGTACGACGCGAGGTAGCGCTGGGCGTCTTCCTCCGTCATCGCGGCCTCGCCGAGCATGTCGTAGGAGTAGCGGAAGCCCTCGGCTTCGAACTTGCGCGCGTTGGCCAGCGCTTCGGAAATGGTTTCGCCGGTGACGAACTGCTCGCCCATCAGGCGCATCGCCATGTCCACGCCCTTGCGGATCAGCGGCTCGCCGCTCTTGCCGATGATGCGCGTGAGCGCGCGCGACAAGCCCGCTTCGTTGTGCGTGGCGACCAGCTTGCCCGTCAGCAGCAGACCCCAGGTGGCCGCGTTCACGAACAGCGACGGGCTCTGGCCGAGGTGCGAATGCCAGTTGCCGTTGCTGATCTTGTCGCGGATGAGCGCGTCGCGCGTGGCCTTGTCGGGAATGCGCAGCAGCGCCTCGGCCAGGCACATCAGCGCCACGCCTTCCTGGCTCGACAGCGAGAATTCCTGGATCAGGCCCTGCACCAGACCTTCGCGGCCGGTGCCGACCTTTTGCGTGCGCAGCTTGGCGGCGAGGTTGCGGGCGAGCTGCTTCGCGTCCGAGGCAAGCGCGCCCGGCAGGCGGGCCTGCTCCAGCAGCATCGGAATGGCTTCGGTTTCCGGCCGGCGGTAGGCCGCCGTGATGGCAGCGCGCAGGACCGATTGCGGTTGCACGCTCTGCGCAAATTCGAGGAACGGTTGCACCGTGGGCTCGTCACCCTCGTGCACGTCCGAGACGGCTGCGGCGGCGGACGGGAGGCCATCCGCCGCCGGGCCGTTTGCATCAGTTGGCAGCTGCCCCCGCTCCACTTGATCCAGATACGTGAAGATCGCCTGCTTGATCAGCCAATGCGGCGTGCGGTCAATGGACTGCGCAACGCGCTTGAGGCGTTCACGCGAAGCATCGTCCAGCTTGACCCCGAGGGTGGTTGTAGCCATGTGGGTTCCTATCCAAAGCTGCCATTGCCAAGGCTTGTGGCCGGCAAATTGGGCGGATCATACGCCTGGCGAAGCCGATGGTGCAACCTAGTGAAACCCCTTGGTTCGAAATGGGTAGATTGGGGTGCAACCGCTGGGGTGGTTGGGGGCTTTTGGGGTGACTTTATTGCTTTGGCGGGTGGGTTTTTTTGCTTTTGGTGCATCCCTTGTTTCAGCCCCGGCAGGGAACGAAAGGGAGATGGACCACCAGCCCTCAAGTCCTCAAATCCTCAAAGGATCAATCTCCAACTGCCACCGCACCCCCTTCACAGTCTTGCCAATCCCCGCAAACCCCTCAGTCCAGGCAGTCAAAAGCTTCTGCAACGCCGCGCGAGAACCCGATTCCACCAGCAACTGCGCCCGCTCGCGGTTGGCCAGGCGCACCATCGTCATCGGCACCGGATCATGCAAAAACACCGGCGCGCCCAATTCAGCGGCCAAGGCTTCACCAGCCGAACGCGCGGCGCCCAAAAACTCCAGCGCGCGTGCGACTTCCTTGTGCTCTGCGGTCAACAACGCCTGATAGGCAAACGGCGGCAGCCCGGCCTGTTTGCGCTCTCGCAGCAGCTGGCGCGCAAAACCGTCGTAGTCGTGCCGAACCAGCGCCTGCAGCGCCGGTGCGTCGGGATACCGCGTCTGAATCAGCACCTCGCCGGCCAAGCCCGCCCGGCCCGCGCGGCCCGCCACCTGCATCAGCGAGGCAAAGAGATGCTCCCCCGCGCGGAAGTCGTGCGAGAACAGCGAGGAATCGGGCGCGACCACGCCCACCAGCGTCACGCGCTGGAAGTCGTGCCCCTTGGCGACCATCTGCGTGCCGATCAGGATATCGACGCTGCCTTCGTGCACGGTGTCGAACAGCGCTTCGGCGCTGCCCTTGCGGCGGGTGGAATCGGCGTCGATGCGGGCGACGCGGGCCTGCGGGAACAGCTCGCCGAGCGTCTCTTCGATGCGTTGCGTGCCGCGCCCGAGCGGGGCGATATCGACGTTGCCGCAGTCCGGACAGTGATGCGGGATGCGCGATTCATGGCCGCAGTGGTGGCAGCGCAGGCGCCGCTCGGGCTTGTGCAGCACCAGGTACGCGGAGCAGCGCGGGCAGCCCGACAGCCAGCCGCACGCATCGCATGACAGCACCGGCGCGTAACCGCGGCGGTTGAGGAACAGCAGGCTCTGTTCGCCGCGCGCGAGGCGCTCCGCCATCGCGTCGACGAGCGGTTTGGACAGCCCGTCGCGGATCTCCCGCCCGGCGCGGCGCTCCAGATTGAGGTCGATGAGCGACACGCGCGGCAACACCGCCTCGGCTTGCGCGCGGTGCGATAGCGTCAGGCGCGTGGTGGCGTTCTGTTCGGCGCGCCACCAGGTTTCCAGCGACGGCGTGGCCGAACCGAGCACGACGGGAATCTGGCGCTGCTTGGCCCGCCACAGCGCCAGGTCCCGCGCCGAATAACGCAAGCCTTCCTGCTGCTTGTACGACGTGTCGTGCTCTTCGTCGACGAGGATGAGGGCGAGGTTCGGCAGCGACGCCAGCATCGCCAGCCGTGTGCCGAGCACGATGCGCGCCTCGCCGCGGTGTGCAGCCAGCCAGTTCAGCGCGCGCGGCTGCTCCGCCAGGCCGCTGTGCAGGGCGGCCATCGGCACGCCGGGAAAACGCGCGGCGATGCGCGCCTGGAGCTGCGGCGTCAGGTTGATCTCGGGCACCAGCATCAGGACCTGGGCAGCCGGGTCGCGCGCCAGGGTGTCGGCGATCGCGTGAAGGTAGACCTCCGTCTTGCCGCTGCCCGTCACGCCGTACAGCAGGAAGGGGCTGAACGTGCCCTGCGCTCCGGCCTCGGCGATGGCGCTCACGGCCGCCGCCTGTTCGGCATTCAAGGCCGGCGCGCCGGATGGCTCGGGCAGCGACGGCGGCTGCGGCAGCAGCAGCTTCGGGCGCAACTCGGCGCGCAGCCAGCCGAGCGCCGCCCAGTCGCGCAGCTTGGCAATGGCCTGCCCGTGCAGCGCGACGGCGGCGCTGGTGGAAAGCTCGCCGTCGCCGGTCAGCGCTTCGGCCAGCCGCATGGCGCCGGCGGCGCGCCTGGGAACGCTGTCCAGCAATGCCGCACGGGCCGGCTCCACCATCACGTAGACCGTTTCGGTGGCCTGCCGGGCGAGGTTGTCCCAACTGCCCGGGGTCCGCCACAGCGGCGGCAACGCGGGCAGCGTCACTTCACCGAGCGCGCGGTGGTAATAGCCCGCGGCAAATTCGGCCAGCGCACGCCATTCGGCGTCCAACGGCGGCACCCAGTCCAGCACGCGCTCGACGTCGCGCAATTTGTCTTGCGGCACGTCGGTGGTGGCGGCGGTCTCCACCACGAGCGCCACCACGCGGCGGTTGCCGAATGGCACGACCACGAGTTGCCCCGGCAGCACGGGCTGCGCGCAACGGTAGTCAAACACGGCGTCGAGCGGCGTGTCGATCACGACACGCGCGATGGCGGCCGCCACGGGGCCATCGGTAATCGCAACGTCGACGTGGGTGGTGGTCATGCGAAGCACAAGCGGTTGAAAGGCCAAGAGATTGTTGCAGCGCATCGGCGCAGCCGCACGTCAGAAAAGCGCACCCGCCATCTCACCTTGCCGCCGCAACGACCGCCCCAGCCGGCGCGATGTTCAAGTACTACTTGAGGTTTGTGCCTTGACGCCCTGATCGGTGACCGGTTTTCCAGGCTATCCACACAAGCTGTGGATAACTTTGTTGAAAAGTCGCTCGCGGCGCCCGCGAAGGCCGATAAATCCAGCGCTTTTCTAGCTTGCACGATTTCCGCGCACGCCGCATTCTTCCAAAAAAATCAAACACTTATGCGATGGATGTGGCAAGCACCTCCTGTTGCGCCGCGAAAAA
>NZ_LWRX01000128.1:0-4603 GCF_001683835.1 Ralstonia sp. RL
TAGGTCAGACCACGCTGCTGACATTCCTTGACGTCAAACGGCGGGTTGGACAGGTGGTACGACACGAACTCCATGCGTGCCAGCCCGTTGTGCGACACGATGGGGAAAATGGCGTTGAACGCCGCTTGCAGGCCTTCGTTCTTGCGCTGTGCCACAGGCACGTTTTCTTGCAGGAACTGGGTATACGATTGAATCTGGGTGGCAAGCAGGAAGGGAACCTGATGAACCGTTGCGCGCTTCGCGAAACTCTTGCGAATACGCTTTTTCTCGGTAAAGCTGTACGCCATGGGATCTCCGAATCATCGCAAGCGCAGACGGACGGGCGAAGGTCACGACCAACACTTGAGGTGTTCAGCGACTGGTGACGGGATTTGGCGGTTGGCCGCTACCAACCTCTGGCTGACGGTACTGCGCGCGCCGCCCGCACATGCACCCATGGAGCGCATGCCACGGACGGGGGAGCACCCGACCAAACTTGCCTTCTGCAGTCGGTTCAGAAGACAAACATCAGCGGACTGCGAACTGCCTAGTGTGCCACTGATGTTTGGCCTCTGCTGGCCTGGCTCAGACCTGCGACCGGATATCCGGTAAAAGAGACTCCAAGCCGACTTATCGCGTGATTGCGGGATCGCTCAACAACCGGTCCCACAAGCGCAAAAAGGCTGGCGCCGGGAAATGTCCCTTTGCCAGCCTCCGTCGCGTACCGGATGCGGCACGCGAGACCTGCACTTACTTGGCTTCGGCTTCCGCGCCGGCTTCCACCAGCTTCTTCACCAGCTCGTCGGCAGTCTTCTTGTCGACGCCTTCCTTCACGGGCTTCGGTGCGCCATCGACCAGGTCCTTGGCTTCCTTCAGGCCCAGGCCGGTGATTTCACGCACGGCCTTGATGACGCCAACCTTGTTCGCGCCGGCGCTCTTCAGCGTCACGGTGAATTCGGTTTGCTCTTCCGCAGCAGCAGCGGCGCCGCCAGCAGCAGCCGGGCCGGCCACTGCCACTGCAGCTGCCGACACGCCAAACTTCTCTTCGAACGCCTTGACCAGGTCGTTCAGTTCCATCACGGACATCGCGCCAACGGCTTCCAGGATGTCGTCTTTGGTGATTGCCATTTGAATAACTCCAGAATGTGATTCGGTATCGATCGTGCGATCTGTGCGAGGTATCGCGGCCGATTAGGCTGCGGCGCCTTCGCCTTGCTTTTCGGCCAGCGCAGCCAGGGCACGGGCGAAGCCCGACACCGGCGCCTGCATGACGAACAGCAGCTTGCTGAGCAGTTCTTCGCGGCTCGGGATCGTTGCCAGGGCCTTCACGCCGTTGACATCGAGCACCTTGCCATCGTACGAACCGGCGCGCAGCACCAGCTTGTCATTGCCCTTGGCGAAATCGTTCAGCACCTTGGCCGGGGCCACTGCGTCTTCGGAAATACCGTAGATCAGCGGGCCGGTCAGTTGCTCGGCGAGTTCGGCAAACGGCGTGCCTTCCACAGCGCGGCGAGCCAGCGTGTTCTTCAGAACGCGCAGGTAGACGCCTTGCTGGCGTGCTTGCGCACGCAGCTTGGTCAGATCGCCAACCGTGATACCGCGATATTCAGCAACGACGATGGTCGAGGCCTTGGCGACTTGCGCCGTTACCTCGGCCACGACGGCCTTCTTATCTTCGAGATTGAGTGCCACGGTTAAGCTCCAAAACGACGTTGGCTCCCGCGGATGCAGCGGTCGCCTCGGTCAGTCCAAAAGTACGGCGTCCGATTGGCACAAATCACTTCGGCAATACCAAAGTCACTCATTCCCTTCGGGGGCGCCATCTGCGTTGGCTGCAGCGCGGTGCGTTACCACGCCGCGTCGCGATTAAGGCGCCGGCTCCAACCAAGGAGCCCGTCACCGCCAACGGTCTTTGATAACCAGCGGCATCTGTCTGTTCGCACAAACATCTGCCGCTGCCCAAAGTTCTTCCCTGAAGCTGCCAGGGACCGCGCGGCCGGAGCCACGCAGAGAAACAGCAAACGCCGGGATGGTTATCGGGTCACCCGGCGCGAATGATCGAACGATCAGGCGGCCAGGGTCGCCTGGTCGATGCGCACGCCCACGCCCATCGTCGACGAGACGGCGATCTTGCGCAGGTACACCCCCTTGCTCGATGCCGGCTTGGCCTTGTTCAGCGCATCCAGCAGTGCTGCCAGATTGCTCTTCAGAGCAGCCGGCTCAAACGAGCGGCGGCCGATGGTTGCGTGGACGATCCCGGCCTTGTCGACGCGGAATTGCACCTGACCCGCCTTGGCGTTCTTCACGGCGGTCGCGACGTCCGGCGTCACGGTACCGACCTTCGGGTTCGGCATCAGGCCGCGCGGGCCGAGGATCTGACCCAGCGTACCGACGATACGCATCGTGTCGGGCGAAGCGATCACGACGTCGAAATCCATGTTGCCAGCCTTGATCTGCTCAGCCAGGTCTTCCATGCCGACGATCTCTGCGCCAGCCGCCTTGGCTTGCTCAGCCTTGTCGCCCTGGGCGAACACGGCCACGCGAACCGACTTGCCAGTACCAGCGGGCAGGACCACCGAGCCGCGAACGACTTGGTCCGACTTCTTGGCGTCGATGCCCAGTTGCACGGCCACGTCGATGGATTCATCGAACTTGGCGCTCGCGCATTCCTTGACGAGGCTCAGCGCTTCGTCGATCGGGTAGAACTTGGTGCGCTCCACCTTGGCCTTGTTTGCGGCCACGCGCTTCGAAATCTTTGCCATGATTACAGGCCCTCCACCGTGATACCCATCGAACGGGCGCTGCCGGCGATCGTACGCACGGCGGCGTCGAGATCCGCTGCGGTCAGGTCCGCGTTCTTCGCCTTGGCGATCTCTTCAGCCTGGGCGCGGGTGATCTTGCCGACCTTGTCGGTATGCGGCTTCGACGAACCCTTCTGGATGCCAGCAGCCTTCTTGATGAGCACGGTCGCCGGCGGCGACTTCATGACGAAGGTGAAGCTCTTGTCGGCGTAGGCGGTGATCACCACCGGCACCGGCAAGCCCGGTTCCATGCCTTGAGTCTGCGCGTTGAACGCCTTGCAGAACTCCATGATGTTCAGACCGCGCTGACCCAGGGCCGGGCCGACGGGCGGGGACGGATTTGCTTTACCAGCCGGGATCTGCAGCTTGATAAAGCCAATAATCTTCTTGGCCATCTTGACTCCAATCCGGATTGCCAAGCGTCAACGCGAGAGCAATCCTGTTGAGTGGTAACGCATCAGCACAAGACTGACGCTCCTCTGTTGGCGCAGGCGGCCTTGCCGCCGTTGCCCGCCGCATCCGCTGGATCCGGCGACTGGCACAACGGGTTCTCCCCGCCGCACCGAATTCCTTATACCTTTTCGACCTGGCCGAACTCGAGCTCGACCGGTGTCGCTCGACCGAAGATCGTCACGGAAACGCGCAGACGCGACTTCTCGTAGTTGACTTCCTCGACGTTGCCGTTGAAGTCGGTGAACGGGCCCTCCTTCACGCGCACCATCTCGCCCACCTCGAACAACGTCTTCGGACGCGGCTTCTCGACCCCTTCTTGGATCTGAGCCATGATCTTGTCGACCTCACCCTTGGAGATCGGCGAGGGCCGGTTGCCCGACCCCCCGATGAAGCCCGTCACCTTGGACGTGTTCTTGACCAAGTGCCACGTTTCATCCGTCATCTCCATTTCAACGAAGACATAGCCCGGAAACAGGCGGCGCTCGGTGACAGTCTTCCGACCGCTCTTGTTCTCCATCACCTCTTCTGACGGCACCAGAATCTGGCCGAACAGGTGTTGCAGGCCTTCGCGATCAATGCGCTCCTGCAGCGCGCGTTGCACACTCTTCTCCATGCCCGAGTAGGCATGCACGACATACCAGCGCTTCTTTGAGGCCGGCGCGGAAGAATCCGTCGACGTGTCGTTCGCTACGTTATCCGTCATGGCTTCACCCGATTATTTCCAGCCCAGCACGAGCGAGAAGATCACCCACTCGATGAGCTTGTCCGCAGACCAGAGGAACACAGCCATGATCACCACAAAGGCGAACACCAAACCGGTCATCTGCCCCGCTTCCTTGCGCGTCGGCCAGACGACCTTGCGAACTTCGCGGTACGACTCGCGGGCAAATTCGATAAAGCTCTGCCCAGGCGCGGACACCAGGGCAACGCCGGCACCCAGCACCAGCCCGCCGATCAGCGAGGCTGCGCGGACATAGCTCGGTTGCTGTGCGAGCAGGTAAAAACCGATCACCCCGGCGACCACCAGCAGGAACGCCACGACCAGCAGCCACTTGCCGCTGGCGGTGTTGACGGTTTCGACGTTCGGATTGGCCATGTTTCCCAAACGAGACTAAGCCGCGTGGCGCCATATCGCGCTACGCGGCTGATGAATTGGCAGGGGCAGAGGGAATCGAACCCCCAACCTTCGGTTTTGGAGACCGACGCTCTGCCAGTTGAGCTATACCCCTAAAACAGCTTTGGGGTTGCCGTGCGGTCAACCCCACTCTGGCACTTCACGTGCGGCCGGTTGGCAGCCGCACGGAAGAGTTACAGCACTTACTCGATGATCTTGGCGACGACGCCGGCGCCGACGGTACGGCCGCCTTCAC
>NZ_LWRX01000236.1:0-1072 GCF_001683835.1 Ralstonia sp. RL
CTCGACCACGTCCATCTGTTCGGCCACCACCGTCTCGGACGGCAATGTCAGCGCCAGTTCGCGGAATGCCGGATCGAGCGAGTGGTCGGCCAGGGTCTTGCGCAAGGCCTCGCTCAACGCGGATTCCTGCAATTCCCGGTCCGACAGCGGATTGTCCTTCTGCACCGCGTCGGTCAGCGCCAGGAGGCGCCGCATCGCGAGGCGCTGTCCGGCTTCCCAGCGGTTGAACGGATCGCTGTCGTGCGCCATCAGGAAGGCCAGTTCGGCGTCGGAATAGTCGATTTCGAGAATCACCGGCGCGGAAAAGCCGCGCAGGATCGACGGCACCGGGTGCTCCGGCACGTGGCGGAATTCGAAGGTCTGGCGCTCCTCGGTCAGCTCCAGCACCATGGTGGTCGGCGCCAGGCCGTCGATCTCGACGCCGCCCAGGTGCAGCGGCATGTCGCGCCCGGCTCCGTCCAGCAGGCCGACCGCGACCGGGATGTGGAACGGCAGCTTCCTGGGCTGTCCCGGCGTCGGCGGGCAGGATTGGGTCAGGGTGATGGCGTAGGTCTTGGCGACCTCGTCGTAGTGCGTGTCCACCTTCACGTGCGGCGTGCCGGACTGGCAATACCACAGCTCGAACTGCGCCAGGTCGCGCCCGTTGGCGTCGGCCATCGCGCGGCGGAAATCGTCGCATTCGACCGCATGCCCGTCATGGCGCTGGAAGTACAAGTCCATGCCCTTGCGGAAGCCCTCGCGGCCGAACAGGGTCTGGTACATGCGCACCACTTCCGCGCCTTTTTCGTAGACGGTGACGGTGTAGAAGTTGTTGATCTCGACGTAGGAATCGGGCCGCACCGGATGCGCCATCGGGCCGGCGTCTTCCGGGAACTGCGCCTGGCGCAGCACGCGCACATCCTCGATGCGCTTGACCGCGCGGCCGCTGTCGGTGCCGATCATGTCGGCGGAAAACTCCTGGTCGCGAAACACGGTCAGGCCTTCCTTCAAGGACAGCTGGAACCAGTCGCGGCAGGTGACGCGGTTGCCGGTCCAGTTGTGGAAGTATTCATGGCCGACCACCGATTCGATG
>NZ_LWRX01000202.1:0-5103 GCF_001683835.1 Ralstonia sp. RL
TCGGCAAGTCGGTCGGCAAGTCGGTCGGCAAGTCGGTCGGCAAGTCGGTCGGCAGGCGGCGGGCGCTCAGGCGCCGAGCGTGTCGCGCGCGAGTTGCTGCACTGCGTTCACCACCGCCTGTGCGCGCTCACCCTGGCCGCGCTGCCAGACGGCATACAGGTTGTAGTGCGCCGGGATGGCGACATCGGTCAGCCGCACGAGGCGCCCGTGTTGCAGTGCATCGGCCGCCAGCAGCCCACGCACCAGCGCCACGCCGACGCCGGCTTCGGCGGCCGCGACCATGTTGGCGGCGTTGTCGAACGCGGCCACCACGGCGGGCTCCAGCGGCTCCAGCGCGGCGGCGTCCAGCCATGGAATCCACGAGCGCCGCGTGTAGCCCAGCAGCGGCAGCGTCATCGCGGCCGACGGCGCCAGCGGCGCCTGCACGCCATGCCGCTCCAGCAGCGCGGGCGCCGCCACAGCGGTGACGTGGTCGCCACAGACGAGCGCCATCTCGCAGTCATCCCATTCGCCATAGCCGTAGCGCAGCGAGACATCCACGCGCTCGAACGAGGGCCGCTCGCCGCGCGGGGTCGACAGGAACATCACCTGGTAGCCGGGCAGGGCCGCGAGCAATTGCGGCAGCCTCGCATTGAGCCAGCCCTGCGCCAGTTCGCTGTCGACATCGACGATGAGCGTTTGCGGCACGTGCCGGTTGCGCACCGAAGACAGCGCCCGGTCCACCTGCCCGAAGCCGTCGGTGAGCATGCTGGCAAAGAGCTGGCCCGCATCGGTCAGCACGATGCCGCCCGCCTCGCGCACAAACAGCGGCTGGCCGATGAACTCCTCCAGCGAGCGGATCTGCTGGCTGATCGCGCTGTGCGTCAGGTCCAGCTGCTGCGCGGCCTTGGTAAAGCTGCCGGTGCGCGCCGCCTGCAGGAAGGCATGCATCGACTGGATCGACGGATAACGCTTGTACATGGCGGCGGTCGGTGAGCTGTTAGTTCGACTTACACGGGCTGGCAGAAATCGTCGCTGGCGGGGTGCCGGTGCGCGGCTTCATATTGCAGCCAGGCGCGGCCGCACAAGACGGCCCGATTCTGGAGGAGACAATGATGACCGAGATTATGGTCAATGGCGCGCCCCATGCGCTGGATGACGCCGATGCCGACATGCCCCTGCTCTGGGTGCTGCGCGATCGGCTGAGGCTGACGGGCACCAAGTTTGGCTGCGGCGGCGGCTTTTGCGGGGCCTGCACCGTCCATCTGGATGGCGCACCGATCCGCGCGTGCATCACGCCGGCATCGGCCGCGGCCGGGCACAGCGTGACCACCATCGAAGGCCTGTCGAAAGACGGCACGCACCCGCTGCAACGCGCCTGGGTGGCCGAAGACGTGCCGCAATGCGGCTACTGCCAATCGGGGCAGATCATGTCGGCCGCTGCGTTGTTGGCGGCAGGCACGCCTGTCAACGACGAGGCCATCACGAATGCCATGGCCGGCAACATCTGCCGCTGCGGCACCTACGGGCGCATCCGCCAGGCCATCAAGCGCGCCGCCGACGAGCGAGGCAAGGCATGAACGCGCCGCGTGACTTGCATGCGCCGTCGCGCCGCCGCTTCCTGCAGCAGAGCGCGCTGCTGACGGCGGGGCTGGCGGTCGGCTTTCGCTTGCCCGATGCACTGGCCGCCGGCAAGGATGGCGCCGCGGGGGAATTCGAACCCAATGCGTGGGTGCGCGTGCTGGCCGACAACACCGTCAAGATCGTCGTCCACAAGCACGATTCCGGCACCGGCACGCAAACCGCGCTGGCCGCCTGCGTGGCCGAAGAGCTGGATGTGGACCCGATGCGCATTGCCGTCGTCACGCCGGAAGATCCGTTCTTCCAGGACTACATTCATCCGGTCTGGAAGGTGTATTCCACCGGCGGCAGTACCAGCGTGTCGCTCGAATATGCGCGCCTGCGGCAAGCCGGCGCCACGGCGCGCGCGATGCTCATCAGCGCGGCGGCGCAACGTTGGGGCGTGCCCGTGGCCGCTTGCAGCACCGCCGACGGCACCGTCATCTGCAATGCCGACGGCCGCAGGGCCACCTACGGCGAACTGGCCGATGCGGCGGGCCGTCTGCCTGCACCTGCCGATGTGGCGTTGAAGAATCCGGCGGACTTCAAGTACATCGGCAAGCTTCGGCATAAGCGCGATGCGCTGGCCAAGGCGACGGGCCGGTTCCAGTACGGCATCGATGTGTCGTTGCCCGGCATGCTGGTGGCGGTCGTGCAGCGTGCGCCCATGCCCGGTGCACGTGTGCGCCGCATCGACAGCGCCGAGGCGTTGAAGGTGCGCGGCGTGCGCCAGGTCATGACCATCCCGATGCGCGCCGATGTGCTGGGCGGTAACCAGGAAGGCGTGGCCGTGCTGGCCGACGACTACTGGGCCGCCAACAAGGGCCGCGCGGCCCTCAAGGTCGAGTGGGACGACAGCGCCTTCGCCGATTTCGACAGCGGCCATGTCGCGCAGCACCAGGCCGCATGGCTTGCCAGCGGCAAGGCGCGCGTGGTGCACACCGTGCAGACCGGCAACACGGACGTGGCGATGGCCCACGGCGCCAAGCGCATCGATGCGGCGTATCGCATGCCGTACAAGCAGCAGAATCCGCTGGAACCCGTCAACATCACCGCGTGGTTCAAGGACGGTGCCATTCAATACTGGGGTGGCATCCAGGTGCCATCCACGGCGATGGAAGCTGCCGAGGTGATCTGCGGCGTGCCGCGCGACAAGGTGGTGCTGCACGAGATGGTGTCGGGCGGCAGCTTTGGCGCGCGCGAGAGCAAATACTGGTTGTTCGAAGTCACCTACCTTGCCAAAAAGACGGGCGTGCCCGTCAAGCTGATGAACAGCCGCGAAGACGAGATGCGCGCGCTGTACGGCCACCCCGCCACGTATCACCGCCTCGAAGGCGCGCTTGATGCGCAGGGCCGGCTCGATGCGCTGCGCATTCGCGCGGTGTCGCCCGCATCGCCGGAACAGTGGGAGCCGGGCTACTTCGACCGCCCCGATCGCATGGACTACAGCACCACCGAGGCCCTCTCAAAGTGGGATTTTCCATACCGCGCCAACCACATGGACATCGGCTGGGTGCGGCACGAAACGGGCATCCCGACGGGCTGGTACCGCGCCGTCAGCTTCATCCCCAACGTCTTCGCCACCGAGAGCTTCATCGATGAGCTCGCTGTGGCGGCCAGGCGCGATCCGGTTGATTTCCGTATCGCTCACATGGCCGACCGGCCCCGGCATGTCGACGTGCTGCGCGCCGCCTCACAGCGTGCGGGGTGGGGAAACATGGCGCACGGCCACGCACTGGGCGTCGCCACGCATCAGGCGTATGACAGCTACATCGCCGTGGTGGCGCAGGTGGCGCGCAAGGACGGCCGCGTCGTTGTCGAAAAGCTCACCTGCGTGGCCGACGTTGGCCTGGCGGTCTCGCGCACGGGCGTGGAGGAGCAGCTGTACGGCGGGCTGATGTGGGGCCTCGGCCATGCGCTGTTCGATCGCATCGACATCCAGGGCGGCGCGGTGCAGCAGAGCAACTTCCACGACTACCCCGTGATGCGCATGTCGGACATGCCCGCCATCGACATCGTCATCGTCGATGGCAACCGCGACAAGCCCGGTGGTGTGGGCGAGCTGGCCAACCCGCCGGTGGCGCCCGCCATCGCCAATGCCATCTTCCGGTTGACCGGCAAGCGCCAGCGCGAAACGCCGTTCAACTTCGATCTGAAGGCGTAGGGCATACCGTGGACATCCGCCTGCTGCGTTATTTCTCGGTGCTGGCCGACGAGCTGCACTTCGGCCGGGCGGCGGCGCGCCTGTTCATGTCGCAGCCGCCGCTGAGCCAGCAGATCCGGCTGCTGGAAGACGAGATCGGCACGCCGCTGTTTGTGCGCAGTCACCACCGCGTGGAACTGACGGCCGCCGGACGCACGCTCAAGGAGCAGGCGCCGCTGGTGTTCGCCCAGCTCAACCGCGCGCTGGACCTCACCCGGCAGGCGGGCCGCGGCCAGGTGGGCGAGCTGGAAATCGGCATGATCAGCTCGGTGATGGTGGGGCTGCTGCCCGAAGCGCTACGCCAGTTTCGCGAGCGCTACCCCGGCGTCGAATGGCACCTGCAGGAGATGACCCCCGCCGCGCAAGTGGCCGCGCTCAAGGAGCGCCGCATCGATGCATGCATCTTCCGGCTGGGGCAGGAAGACCCCGCCGTGTGCAGCGAACTGCTGCAGCACGAGCCGATCGTGATGGCACTGCCGGCCACGCACCGCCTGGCCGGGCACACCAGCCTGGCCCTCGGCGACTTTGCCGGCGAGCCGTTCGTTGCGTTCGAATCCAAGCGATCGCGCTTTGCCGATCATCTGCTGCATCTGTGCATCCAGGCCGGCTTTGCGCCGCTCGTGCGCCAGCAGGTGACCGAAGTGCAGACGCTGTTGGCGCTGGTGAGCGCGGGCTTTGGTGTGGCGCTGCTGCCGGGCTCGACGGCGAACCTGGCGCCGCCCGGTGTGGTCTTCCGCCCGCTGGAGCCGGCGCTGCCTGCTGTGCCGCTGTACGTCCACTATCGTGTGGACGATCACTCGCCGGTGCTCAAGGCGTTTCTGGAGACGCTGCGGGAAGTGAGCGGCACGGCCGGGGACGCCCTCGCCGCGCAGCCTCAGCCCGCGCTGGACGGCCGATAGTCGGTCGGTCGCATGCCCGTCCATTTGCGGAACGCGCGGTGAAAGGCGCTCGGTTCCGCAAAACCGACCGCGGCGGCAATGTCCGCAATCGTGCGCCGCGTGTCCTGCAGCAGGCCAATGGCGATGTCACGCCGCAGGTCGTCCTTGATGGATTGATACGTGTGGCCCTCGAGCTTCAGGCGCCGCCGCATGGTGGCCTCGGCCACGTTCAGTTTGAGCGCCATTGCGTCCGACGCGGGCCAGCTGGCCACGGGCAGATTGCGCAGCGTCTTGCGCACGCGCGCCGCGAAGGAATCGGGGTTGCGGTACTTGACGATGAAGTTGCCCGGCGCGTCGCGCAGGAACGTCTTGCTCGACGCGGCCGTCTGAATGACCGGCAGGTCCAGAAAATCGGGCGACAGG
>NZ_LWRX01000037.1:0-622 GCF_001683835.1 Ralstonia sp. RL
GCCTGTACTGGAACCTCCATGTCGTCGCAATCCCGATACTTCCGCTTGCCCACCCCCTATCCGCTGCCAGCCAAGGCGCCAGCAGAACCAGGCCCCGACGCGCCCGCCGCCTATGTGCTGGGCGTACTCTGGCGCAGCCCCCTGATGTGGATCGACTACCCCACGCACTGGAACCTGCTGTGGACGCAGGGCATGGCCGAGCGCAACCCCAATGACACCGACAGTCCCGAACTCAAGCTGGGCGACCCGACGGGTGTGCTGGTGCGTCCCGTGCGCGTGGTGTGGAAGACGGACAACCCGAACCCGGTCTATTGGCGGACCATGGTTGAGTTGATCCGCGACCCGCTGTACCCCCTGGGCTATCACTACGCGGTGGACCGAAATTATTTCTATTCCATCCAGCACGGCACCAACCGGCCGGACTTTGCTGACGTCAAGGTGTTTGCGGGCATGCCCCGCGCATGGATCGATACGCCGACCTATATCAAGGAGGAGCGGTATCGCAATGGCAGTGACCGCCTTTCCCGTCACTTCCGCTTGGGTATGCCCGCGCCATCGATCCTGGCCGAGAACGAAGCCCATGCCGAAGCACGAATGCCGTATTTCTTCACCAAGATGTACA
>NZ_LWRX01000069.1:0-3740 GCF_001683835.1 Ralstonia sp. RL
CACCACGGCACACAACGATTGAAGAAAGAGGATGCCTATGTACGCCGCCCCCCTGACCCAACAGCAAACTGTGTCGGCACCGTCCCGGTTCACTGCCGGGCGCACGCAAGACACAATCGAAACCCGTCTATGGCTCGAAGAGCACAATTGGATTTATGCGCTGTTGAAGAGCGAGCACAACGTCTCGCCGACGTTTCGCTGTCCCGATCTGATCAGCGCCTGCGTGTCACTGGTGTTCGCTGGTGATGATGCTGCGACGCGCATCTTCGAGTTCCTCGGCACAGAGTTGATCCTGCGTCCACCGCATAGCCCGCGCCGCCGCGAATCGATGTGGATGCCACAATACGAACTGCTGCTGGCGGTGCAGCGGTCCCCCGCAAACCGGCACCCGAATCCGAAGTTTCAGCTCGACCAGTTGACCACTGCCTGCGTGGCGCTCAGTTACAAGGCCGATCCGTCGGGTGCGCAGGTCCTGGCGCAAGCACGGATCAACATGGCAAACCGGATGGCAAAAACGCAGGAACCGTGGGCGACCGGTTGAATCCGTCGCAAGACCAGACCTGCATTAGCGGGACGTAGCATCCTGCCCCGCTGATTCACCCGCAGTAACACCCCGCCTGGGCAATCGCTGCCAAGGCTCACCCGAACCCGACCACGGCCGGACATTCCGGTCCTGACACCGATGTCGCGCATGGTGCGCGGCGCAATGGTCCTCGCTGGGGTGAGTCATGCGGCATTTTCAAATCGCCGGACTTCTTGTTCTGCTCTGTGCTCCCGTCTGCGCGCAGGCCTGCTGGGAACAGGCAGCGCAGCGCTACGGCGTATCGGCCGAACTGCTCTACGCAATCGCCCGGGTCGAGTCACGCCTGAATCCGCAAGCGGTCAACCTCTCGCACCGCCAGCGGACCGGCTCATACGACATCGGGCTGATGCAAATCAACAGCTCGAACCTGCGCACACTTGCACGGTACGGCATTCACGAACGCGATCTCTATCAACCGTGCACCAGCATCCATGTCGGCGCCTGGCTGCTTGCGCATAGCTTTGCGCGCCACAGCACCACGTGGGAAGGCGTCGGTGCCTACAACGCCGCATGCAGTCAGCTCAAGGGCGCCGCGTGCCAGAAAGCCCGCGCCAAATATGCATGGCTGGTCTATCGGCAGCTCCCGTCGCAGCAAGCTTCACCAAGGCAAGCGGCATCAACGAAGGTTGCGCATTCTCGGATTGCGTCCCAGGGCACGCAGCCGTTCGCCCATTCCGTGCGGGTGTCGCCATGATGTCGCAAGCGATCCGGCTTCTCTCGGCGTTCAGCATGGCAACGGGAACCGTTCTGCTCGCGGCGTCGTGCAGCCTGCCCCTGCAGCGGCATATCGAACAGGCCGGCCGCGCTAGAGCCGACCAATCTCACCATTCCCGGAAAATCGCGCAGCTCAATTTCGGTCGCGACGCATCGTTTGCGCTTTGCATCGAGCCGGCCTGCCCCGCTGTCACGCGCAAAACGCTGACGATCAAGCCGCAAGCGCCCGCCAATGCGATCCCGCCGTCCGTCGATATAGCGGCGACGTTGGATCCCGGCGAAGTGGAATTGAAAGTCCAGCGCACAAGTGTCCGGTCCGCGGTTGCCCCCGCCCCGCCGACCGAACATCTTCGCGCACCGGTCATCGTGACCTTCGCCTCCGGCAGCGCCGCACTCTCGAGCGCCGCCCGTGCCGCGCTCGACCAAGCCGTTTCAGGCGCACGCGCGGCCGACCGCATCGTCATCGCCGGCCGCACCGATAACTTCGGCAGCAAAAGCGCCAACCAGGCCCTTGCGCTGGCGCGTGCGCGCGCCGTTCGCGATTACCTGCGCTCCAGGCTTCCCTCCTATCCCAGCCATGCCTTCACGCTCGATGCACAAGGCACGTGCTGTTTCACCGCATCCAACGACACGCCGGAAGGCCGCCGGCAAAACCGGCGTGTCGAGGTCGTCTTCAGCGTTCCCGGGCAGGTGGCGCCATGACGCTTGATTTCCCACCTGCTCGCACCCGCTTGTCGTCTGCAACGCCAGCGCATTTTCCCTTCCACTTTCCTTTGGAGAACTCCATGAATACCGCACTGATCAACGTCCCCGCAACTCGCCATTCCCCGAACCGCAAATCACTGGCGGCCGCTTCTCTGATGCTCTTGCTCCTGACCGGCCTGTGCGTCGCCTTCCCGGGCTACGCGCTGGACCTGGTGGCCTTCACCGGCATCACCGGTCCGCTGACGTCGGCACTGACCCAGATTTCAGCGCTGGGACCGGGCATCAAGGCCCTGGTCGGGTTCGTCGGGTTCGTCGTCGCCCTGATTTCGCTGTCCGCATTGCGCAACTTCGGGCCGGTGCTGTTTTACGTCGGCCTGGCGATCTTCGCAGCGGTCGGCCTCGTGATCGCCGGCGCGATCATGGGTGCGGTTCTCTGACGATCGACGCTCGGACTTTCTATCACCAGCGGGAGCGTGCCATGCAAGCGGACACCTACATTCCACGGCGTCTCGACGACCAATGGAAGATCGGCTTCTGGGACATCGATGTCGCCGCCCCGGTGTTGTTCTTCTTTTTCGTGGGCTACCTCGCCGGCACCAAGACCTCGTTCGCCGTCTGCATGGCGATCGGGATCTTCCTCTCCCGCTGGCTCTCCCGCATCAAGGCGGACAAGCACCCGGCCTTTGCCATGCACTGGGTCTACTGGTGCCTGCCGCCCAACCCGCTCACGGCAATGCGGGGCACGCCGCCTTCCCACTTGCGCCGCATGGTCGGCTGAAGCGCACAGGAGCCTGCTATGGACTTTGCCAAGCTCGATAACGATCTGAAGGAGATGCGCAAGCGCAACCGGAGCCTGGGTCTGACCGTCAGCGGCCTGATCCTCGCATTGCTCCTGTGCCTGGTGATCATCCTCAATCTGATCGGCACGGAACGCACGATCGTCGTGCCGCCGTCGATCGACAAGACCTTCTGGGTCACCAAGGACCGCGTCAGCCGCGAGTATCTGGAGCAGATGGGCAGCTTCATCGCCTGGCTGATTCTGGATGTGTCTCCGGCATCAATCGATTGGAAGAAAGACATCCTGCTCAACTACGTCGCCCCCGATGAGCACGGCGCGATGAAGTCACGCCAGGAAATCGAAGCGGAGAGGCTCAAGCGCATCAATGCCAGCACCTCCTTTCTGCCGCAGCAGCTCGTCCCGCATGAAGACAAGCAAACCGTCGTCATCCGCGGCCGCCTGCGTACGCAGGTGAACGGTCAGGACACGGCCACGGAAACCAAGGCGTACCTCGCCGAGTTCCAGTACGCCGGCGGCCGCATGCACCTGAAAGCCTTCAAGGAGACTTCCCAATGAACAAGCCATGGCTTTTGCCGCTGCTGGCGACGCCGTTCGCGCTCGCCAGCCTCCCTTCCCATGCGCTGCAGGTGGTCGAAGCGCGCGATGGCGTCGCTGTCGAAGCGGTGATCTCGCTCAAGGAACCAACCCGCATCCGCATCGAGAACGCGCCGATTACCGACGTGTTCGGGAATATCCATTCGAGCAATTGCGGCCAATCTGCCTCCGCAGCGGGGACAGGCGTTGCCCCATCTCCGGCGCCCGCCGTCAATCCGACCGGTGAAATCGTCCTGGAATGCGACCGGGACAAGGGCGAGATTTATGTCCGCCCAGTTGGCACCTCGGCCAAACCGGTCAACTTGTTCGTCTCGTCGGCGAGCGCGACTTACACGCTGCTGCTGC
>NZ_LWRX01000140.1:0-1338 GCF_001683835.1 Ralstonia sp. RL
TGTCGCCCACCACGACGGCCGGAACGCCGGCCGGCAGGCGGGCCGCATCGGCAACCAGCAAGGCCGCCGCGCCGCCGGCAACCGCCTGCTCCAGGAAATCGTGGGCATCGAAACGCTCCCCGGCCAGCGCAACGAACAGGGCCCCCTGGGCGATGGCCCGGGTATCGGTCGACACCCCGTCGACCGCGACATCGGTGCCGACCATCCGGCCCTGCACATCACGGGCGACCTGTGACAGCAAACCGTTCATCATGCACTTCCCTCCTGTTGAGCCCGACGCTGGGCGAGCGCGGCACCGGCTTGTTCGACATCGGAGAACGGCAGGCGGACGCTGCCCATGTCCTGATAGGGTTCATGCCCCTTGCCGGCGAGCAACACGACATCGCGCACATCGGCTTCGAGCACGGCGCGGCGAATGGCGGTTGCGCGGTCGATTTCGGTTTCCGCCTGGCGCATGCCGGCCACGATGTCGGCAATGATGGTTGCCGGCGCTTCGCTGCGCGGGTTGTCGCTGGTCACCAGGACACGGTCGGCACAGCGTTCGGCGACGGCACCCATTTCCGGGCGCTTGCCCTTGTCGCGATCGCCGCCGCAGCCGAAAACGACCACCAATTGGCCATTTCGGCTGTCGGCCACGGCGCGTAGGGCAGTCAGTGCGTTTTCCAGCGCATCCGGCGTATGGGCGTAGTCGACCACGACCAGCGGCTCACCCTCTCCCCCGACACGCTCCAGGCGCCCCGGCGGCGGCGTCAGTTCGGACAGACGGCGTGCCACGTCCTGCGCCGCCAGGCCGGCATCGTAGAGGACGGCAGCGATGGCCAGCAGGTTGGAGAGGTTGTAGCGACCGACCAGCATCGTATCGACCACCGCCCGGCCGTTCGGCAACACCAGATTGAAGCGCTGACCGAAGGGCGTATCGACCGGGTCTTCGGCCCGCACCGCGGCGGGGTAATCGCGGCGCTGCTCCCCGATGGCGTAGCCGAGCACGCGCAGAGCCGTCGCTTCGCGCGACAGCTTGCGCCCCAGCGCGTCGTCCAGGTTGACCACGGCCGTCCGCAGCCGCGGCCAGTGGAAGAGCTGCTCCTTGGCGTCGGCATAGGCTTCCATCGTACCGTGATAATCGAGATGGTCGCGCGTGAAATTGGTGAAGACCGCCACATCGACCCGGGCACCGTTCATGCGACCTTCGGCAATGCCGATCGAACTGGCTTCCAGGGCCACCGCCGCTGCGCCACGCCCGCGGAACTCGGCCAGACAGCGCATCAGCGTCGTCGCTTCCGGCGTTGTGAAGCCGGTTTCCACCAGCTCGCCCGGAAAACCGACGCCCAGCGTGCCAAT
>NZ_LWRX01000216.1:0-738 GCF_001683835.1 Ralstonia sp. RL
CGGGCAATTGGCCGAACGTGACCGCACGGATATAGGAAAAATCGTGGGCACGACCGAGTTCCTCATCGGTGGCCGCGTGTGGCAGATGAAAATCGGCCGGGCTGAACGCTCCGCTGGCCAGCAGGCTTTCGCGCAGCAGCGCGTACTTCTCCATCGGGAAGCGGTGGCCGGCCGGCAGGGGCAGCACGAAGACATCGGTGTAAAACAGCTGCACGGCCGATGCCTTGGACCGTTGTTCAGTTCAGGGTGGCGGAGAGCTTGCGACGGAATTCGCGGACGAGATCGTCGTACTGCTCGCCGGACAAGGCCTCGAACAGGTTCAGGATGGCCTGGCGGCCGGCGCCCTGCTCGAAAAAGCGATCGCGGCGGACGACTTCCAGCGCCGCTTCGAGTGCTTCACGGAAGCGGCCCTGCGCGGCGTAAGCTTTGGACAGCGCCAGCCGGCTGGCGTGGTCATCCGGGTTGGCAGCCAGCTTGGCCTCCAGCGGTGCGGTGTCGGCGGCACCGTCGAGCAGCGCGAGGCGGGCGCGCAGGGCGTTGGCACGATCCGGTTCGTTGGCGTAATCGCCGGCCAGCAGTTGCTTGGCTTCGTCGTGGCGGCCGAGCTGCATCAGCACCTCGACGGCATCGAGCTGGATGGCCTGATCCTGCGGGTTGGTCTGGCTGGCCTGAACCAGCACGGCCAGTGCTTCCTCGAGCTGGCCTTGGGCGACCAGGGCAGCAGCCTGCCCCCTCAGG
>NZ_LWRX01000018.1:0-102005 GCF_001683835.1 Ralstonia sp. RL
CCGGCGTTGGCCAGGCCCAGGATCTGCGCCTTGGACGACTGCGCCTGCAGCAGGTACGACGAGAAGTCCGACGCCGACAGCGGGTGTTTGACTGAGCCCACCACCGTGCCGCCGTTGGCCTTGACCACGGCAGCGGTGTCGTTCTCCAGCGAGTGGCCGAAGGCGTAATCGGCGGTCAGGAAGAACCACGACTTACCACCCTGCTTGACCACCGCGCTGCCGGTGCCCTTGGCCAGGGCCACCGTGTCATACGCATAGTGAATCGTGTACGGCGTGCATTCCTCGTTGGTCAGGCGGGCCGTGCCGGCGCCGATGCCGATGAACACCTTCTTCTTCTCGGCCGCCACCTTGCTCATCGCCAGCGACGTGGCGGAGTTGGTGCCACCCAGCAGCATGTCGATACCCTGCTGGTCCATCCACTCGCGCGCCTTGGACGCCGCGATGTCAGCCTTGTTCTGGTGATCGGCCGTCACCAGTTCGATCGGCTTGCCGAGCACCTTGCCGCCCGCATCCTCGATCGCCATCTTGACCGCCTCGACACCGCCCTGCCCGTCGATGTCGGCATACAGGCCCGAGAGATCGGTGATGTAGCCGATCTTCACCTTGTCGCCGCTCACCTGCGCATGCGCGCCGAATGCAGCCGCGCCCAGCCCTACCGCCATCAATGCACCAGCCAGCTTCTTGAGTGTCATGGTCTTGTCTCCTGTGTCGTGCGCGCCGCGGATCACGCTGGCGCATGGTCTTGCAAGTCGATCGGGAAAACGTCTTACACGCCGAGCAGTTCGTGCAGCACCGGCATCTTGTCCTGCAGTTGCGCCGCCTCGAAACGCTCGACGATGCGGCCGTGTTCCATCACATAAAAGCGATCTGCCAGCGGCGCGGCAAAGCGGAAGTTCTGCTCCACCATCACCACCGTGTAGCCGCGCTTCTTGAGCATCAGGATCATGCGGGCCAGCGCCTGCACGATCACCGGCGCAAGGCCCTCGGAAATCTCGTCGAGCAGCAGCAGGTTCGCGCCCGTGCGCAGGATGCGCCCGACCGCCAGCATCTGCTGCTCGCCGCCCGACAGGCGCGTGCCCTGGCTCTGGCGGCGCTCCTTCAGGTTGGGAAACATCTCGTAGATCTCGTCGATGCTCATGCCGGCATTGCCGGACCTGGCCACCTGCCCCTTCAGCACCGGCGGCAGCATCAGGTTCTCTTCGCACGAGAGGCTGGAGAAGATGCCCCGTTCCTCGGGGCAGTAGCCGATGCCGCAGTGGGCGATCTTGTGCGTCGGCAGGTCGATCGTTTCCACGCCCTGGCCGCTTGCGTCGTGCACGACGATGGAGCCCTTGCGCGTGCCCACCAGGCCCATGATGGCGCGCAGCGTGGTGGTGCGGCCCGCGCCGTTGCGGCCGAGCAGCGTGACCACCTCGCCGCGGTTCACGGTCAGGTCGACACCATGCAGGATGTGCGATTCGCCGTACCAGGCGTGCAGGTCCTTGATCTGGAGCGCGGGCGTGCTCATGCAGTGTTCTCGTGTGTTCGGGTCTAGCGTTCGGTGATGCAGCCAGCCGCTGCATCGGTGACCGGCCTGCGCCGGCCGACTGCTTCCATGGCCTTGACGGGCTCAGTGGCCTTCCAGCGCCGCATCGGCGGTGCCCATGTAGGCCTCCATCACCTGCGGGTTCTTCGAGACGTCTTCATACGGGCCCTCGGCCAGGATCTGGCCGCGCTGCAGCACCGTGATCTTGTCGGCGATGGACGACACCACGTTCATGTTGTGTTCGACCATCAGGATCGTGCGGCCCGCGGCCACGCGCTTGATCAGCTCCGTCACGCGGTCCACGTCTTCGTGGCCCATGCCCTGCGTGGGCTCGTCGAGCAGCATCAGCTCGGGCTCCATCGCCAGCGTGGTGGCAATCTCCAGCGCGCGCTTGCGGCCGTAGGGCAGCTCCACCGTCACGGTGTGCGCGAACTGCGTCAGGCCCACCTGATCGAGCAGCTCCATCGCGCGTTCATTCAGGACATTGAGCGACTGCTCGCTGCGCCAGAACGCGTACGCCGTGCCCAGCTGGCGCTGCAGGCCGACGCGAACGTTTTCCAGCACGCTCAGATGCGGAAACACGGCGGAAATCTGGAACGAGCGGATCACGCCCCGGCGTGCAATCTGCGCCGGCTTCTCCGAGGTGATGTCGACGCCGTTGAACAGGATCGTGCCCCGCGTGGGCACCAGAAACTTGGTCAGCAGGTTGAAGCACGTCGTCTTGCCTGCCCCGTTGGGGCCGATGAGGGCGTGGATCGACCCGCGCTGCACGCGCAGGTTGACGTCGGACACGGCGGTAAAGCCCTTGAAGGCCTTGGTCAGCCCGCGCGTTTCGAGAATGATGTCCTGCGCCATGATTCCCTCTTGTCTCCCGCCTCTTTTTTTGGTGCGGATGATTGTCAACGGCTGTTGCGTTGCAAAACATCGGGGTTTGTACCGAGGCGGATTGCACATCGCTTACAGCCCAAAACCCGCACCGGCATTGGGTTTGCAGCTCGCTGATGGGGCTTACGTAGAGTTACGTATCGGAGCAATACCGATTGCCCTATTCATGGGACATGGGCGGTGTGTCTCGCCCATGTCGGCCGCCCCTCAAACCGCGACCGCCTCGCCGCGCGCACGCGCCTTGCGCGCCGCCCGGATCATCTCGCTGGCCTTCTCCGCGATCATGATCGTCGGCGAGTTGGTGTTGCCGGAGGTGATGGTCGGCATGATGGACGCATCCACCACGCGCAGCCCTTCGATACCGCGCACGCGCAGCTGGGCATCGACCACCGCGTTCACGTCGTCGGCGCGCCCCATGCGGCACGTGCCGACCGGGTGGAAGATGGTCGTGCCGATCTCGCCGGCGGCGCGGGCGAGTTCTTCGTCGGTCTGGAAGGCGGCGCCGGGCAGGTACTCTTCGGGCCGGTATTGCGCCAGGGCGGGCTGGGCGACGATGCGGCGCGTGAGCCGCAAGGAATCGGCCGCGACCTTGCGGTCTTCGTCGGTCGACAGGTAGTTCGGCGCGATCGTCGGCGCGGCAAACGGGTCGGCCGAGGTGATGTGCACCGTGCCGCGCGAGGTCGGGCGCAGGTTGCACACGCTGGCGGTAAACGCGTTGAACGCGTGCAGCGGGTCGCCGAACTTGTCGAGCGAGAGCGGCTGCACGTGGTACTCCACATCGGGCCGCGACACCTGCGGATTCGAGCGCGCGAACACGCCCAACTGCGACGGCGCCATGCTCATCGGCCCGCTCTGGTTGAAGGCGTACTGCATGCCGATCATCGCCTTGCCCCACCAGTTCGAGGCCCGCGTGTTCAGCGTCGGCACGCCGTGCACCTTGACCACGCTGCGCAACTGCAGATGGTCCTGCAGGTTCTCGCCCACGCCCGGCAGCGCCTGCCGCACCGGAATGCCCAGCGCCTGCAGCCGCTCCGGCTGGCCGATCCCCGCCAGCTCGAGCAGTTGCGGCGAGTTGATCGCCCCCGCCGAGAGGATCACCTCCTCGCGCGCCGCGACCGAGTAATCGACCCCGGCCCCGCGATACGTCACGCCCGTGCAGCGCTTGCCGCTGAAGGTCAGCGCACGCACCTGCGCGCCCGTCATGATGGTCAGGTTCGGCCTCTGCGATGCGGGGCGCAGGAAGCCCTTGGCCGTGTTCCAGCGGATGCCCCGCTTCTGGTTGACCTCGAAGTATCCGACGCCGAAGTTGTCGCCGCGGTTGAAGTCGCTGGTGCGCGGAATGCCGGCCTGCACGGCGGCTTCGATGAAGGTTTCAAGAATCTGCCAGTGCAGGCGCTGCGGCTCGACCCGCCATTCGCCGTCGGCGCCGTGCCACGCGTTGGCCCCGCCGTGGTGGTTCTCGCTCGCCTTGAACAGCGGCAGCACCGCATCCCACTTCCAGGAGGCATCGCCCGTGATGTCGGCCCAGCCGTCGTAGTCTTCGCGCTGGCCGCGCATGTAGATCATGCCGTTGATCGACGAGCAGCCGCCGAGCACCCGGCCGCGCGGGTAGCCGAGCGAGCGGCCGTTCAGGCCGGGCTCTTCGCGAGTGCGGTAGAGCCAGTCCGTGCGCGGGTTGCCGATGCAATACAGATAGCCGACGGGGATGTGGATCCAGTGGTAGTCGTCCTTGCCGCCTGCCTCCAGCAGGAGCACGGAGACGTCGGGATCGCGTGTGAGGCGGTTGGCCAGGACGCAGCCTGCGGAGCCTGCGCCGATGATGATGTAGTCGTACGTTTCCATGTCTCCGTGCTTCTTTTCCTTGGTGTTATTGGTTTTTATTCTTGTGGTGCGACCAATTCACTACAAATCAAATCCGCGAAGCCAGCCACTCCGTCATCTTTCCAAACACCTCACTGCGCAGCGGCTCGGCTTCGTTGAAGATCTCGTGATACCCGTTGTCGAACCACGCCAAGGTCCGCAAGTCTTCCGGCGCATTCGCATAGAAATCGCGACTGCCGGACGGATCGACAATCGAATCGGCGCCGCCTGCCATCAGCAGCATCGGCGCTTCGAGGCGCGGGGCGTCCTGTTGCGTCTGGGTGATGGCATTGAGCATGAACTCCAGCACGGAAGCACTGATCGTGCCCTGCACGAGCGGGTCAGCGCGATAGGCGGCTGCCACGCTCGGATCATGGGAAAGCTTGGCCGGATCAACGGGATTGGGCACCGGCAGCCGCGGCGCGATGGCGGAGAGGATCCCCCGCACGATGCCCGTTCCTGGCGGCAATTTCACGCGCAGCGCGGGCGATGACAGCAGCACGCCGCGCACTGGCCGGACGCGCGCAGTGGTGAAGCGCGCGACGATCAGCCCGCCCATGCTGTGCCCAAGCACGAACGGCATCTCGTGCCATTCGGCGACGGCGGCGTCGACGATTTCCGCCAGGTCGGTCAGGTAGTTGTCCGGCGCGTCGAGCGCCATGCGCGGGCCGCCGCTGCGGCCGTGGCCGCGCAGGTCGAAAGCTCGCACGCGCAGGCCCAGGTCGGTCAGCACCTTGGCCACATGGACGTAGCGCCCACTGTGTTCGGCCATGCCGTGCACGAGGATGACGGTGCCGCGCGGTTCGCCCGCCTGGGTGTCGGGCGACCACGTGCGGACCAGCAGTTCAGTGCCGTCCTTCATGCGCTGGCGGGCCTCCTGCGCCTGATCGGGTGCGGCCTGAGCGGGGGCTTGCGTCATCGGCGTCTCCTCCTTTGGTTGCCAGATTGTGGCATAGACGCCGCGCGCTGCAACGGGCCGAGCCGTCAGTGGCAGCAGCCGCCCTGGCCGCCGGTGTCTGCGCTCTCGCCGGCCACGCCCTGCAGGATGGGGCAATCGGGCCGGTCGTCGCCGTGGCACGCATTCGCCAGCGTCATGAGCGTATCGCGCATGCCTTGCAGCTCGCGGATGCGCGCGTCCAGGTCGGCCACATGGCGCAGCGTGATGGCCTTGACGTCGGCGCTGGCGCGCTCGCGGTCGTTCCAGAGCGAGAGCAGCGTGCGAATCTCTTCGAGCGAGAACCCCAGCGAGCGCGAACGATGGATGAACCGCAGCACATGCAGGGCGCGCGCGTCATACATCCGGTAGTTGCCCTCCGTGCGAGGGCTTGGCGGCAGCAGGCCGATGCTCTCGTAATAGCGGATCATCTTGGCCGATACGCCGCTGGCCTTGGCGGCCTCGCCGATGTTGACGGGGCCCTGGGTTGCATTGAGATCGGTGCGGGTCATGCGCGGTCTCCGGTGGATGGCCAGCGGCGCAGCATCAGCGCATTGGTGACGACGCTCACGCTCGAGAACGCCATGGCCGCCCCGGCGAATGTCGGGCTGAGCAGGCCGAACGCGGCCAGTGGAATGCCGACCACGTTGTAGACGAACGCCCAGAACAGGTTCTGGCGGATCTTGGCGACCGTGCGGCGCGAGAGGTCCAGCGCGTCGCTCACCAGACGCGGCTCGCCGCGCATGAGCGTGATGCCGGCGGCCTGCATCGCCACATCGGTGCCGGTGGCCATGGCGATGCCGACATCGGCCGCGGCCAGCGCGGGCGCATCGTTGATGCCGTCGCCGACCATCGCGACCACGTGGCCGGCCTTCTGCCATGCCGTGACACGCGCGGCCTTGTCTTGCGGCAACACCTGCGCGGCCACTTCGTCGATGCCGAGCGCGTGTGCCACGCTGCGTGCCGCGCCGGCGTTGTCGCCGGTCACGAGCGCGGTGCGCACGCCACGCGCCTGCAGCGCGGACACAGCCTCCTTCGCGCCGGGCTTGAGCGCATCGCCAAAACCAATCAGGCCGCGCAACTGCAGGCCGCCTTCATCACGCTGCGCAAGCCACGAGACGGTGTTGCCTTGCGCCTCCAGCGCATCGGCGCGCGCTTGCAATGCGCGGCGATCGAGCCCCAGTTCATCCATCCACCGCGCGTTGCCGAGTTGCAGCGACGCGCCATTCACGATGCCGCGCGTGCCGCGTCCGGCCAGCACTTCGGGCGATTGCGCCGGCGTGATGGCGCGGCCTTGTTGCTCGGCGTATTCGCGCGTGGCGTGGGCCAGCGGATGCGTGTTTTCGGCCTGCAGCGCGGCGAGCTCGTCCAGCAGCGTCGCGGCATCGACGCCCGGCGCGGCTTCCACCGCCGTGACGCGCGGCCGGCCCACGGTAAGCGTGCCCGTCTTGTCGAAGACGACGAAATCGACCTGTTGCGCGCGTTCCAGCGCCTGCGCATCGGCAATGAGAATGCCGCGCCGCGCGCCCGCACCCGTGCCGGCCATGATGGCGGACGGCGTGGCAAGGCCGAGCGCGCACGGGCAAGCGATCACCAGAACCGCCACGGCGTTGACGATGGCCGTCTCCCACCCCGCCCCAGCGATGAACCAACCCGCCAGCGTCAGCAACGCCGCCACCAGCACCGCCGGCACAAAGATGGCGCTCATGCGGTCGACCAGTTGCTGGATCGGCGGCTTCGCAGCCTGCGCGTCTTCTACGAGGCGGATGATGCGCGAAAGCATCGTGTCCGCGCCGATGGCCGTGGTGCGCACGAGCAGCACGCCGTCGGTGGCGATGGCACCGGCGGTCACGCGGTCGCCTTCGCGCTTGGGCACGGGCAGGCTTTCGCCGGTCAGCATGGATTCATCGACGTGGCTGTCGCCTTCCAGCACCACCGCATCCACGGGGATGCGCTCGCCGGCACGCACGGACACCACATCGCCCACTCGCACCTGGGCGACGGGGGTGTCGCGCAGCGTGCCGTCGGCAGTGCGCACGCGAGCGGTATCGGGGCGCAGCGCCTGCAGCGCGCGAATCGCCTGCGCCGTCTGCCGCTTGGCCCGCACCTCGAGCCACTTGCCCAGGCGCACCAGCGTGATGACGACGGCCCCGCTTTCAAAGTACAGATGCGGCAGGTGGTCTTCGCCCGCACGCCACCACAGCCACAGCGACAGGCCGTATGCAGCCGACGTCCCGAGCGCGACGAGCACATCCATGTTGCCCGCACCCGCGCGCACGGCCTTCCAGCCGGCCTTGTAAAAGCGCGCGCCGATCACGAACTGCACCGGCGTCGCCAGCAGCCACTGCCCCCAGGGGGGCAGCATCCACTCGCTGCCGAACCAGCCGGCGATCATCGGCAGCACCAGCGGCAGCGACAACGCAGCGGCAATCCACACGGGGCCGGCACCGTCCCAGAAATCCGGCTCGGCGGCGGCACGCGCTGCCGCTTCGTCGGATGCGACGCGCGCTTCATAGCCAGCAGCCGAAACGGCCGCCACAAGTGCATCGCTCGCCGCGGCGCCGTGCACGCGCGCGCGTTCGGTTGCGAGGTTGACGCTGGCCTCCGTCACGCCGGGCACGGCGCGCAAGGCGCGTTCGACACGGCCCGCACAGGCGGCGCAGGTCATCCCGCCGATTTCGAGATCGAGTGAAGCCGGATGGGCAAGGCTGGTGGTCATGGAAACGTGCTGTCGAAGGAAGATGGCATCAGCCTAGACCTTCCCATCTTGGCAAGGTCAAGCGATCATTCTACGCTTGCGGTTCCCACGGTAGGAAGGTTCATACTCCGCTGCATGATTTCTTCCTTCCTTTCCAGGAGCGAACCATGACGACGTTTTCCGTTGAAGGTATGAGCTGCGGCCATTGCGTATCGGCCGTCACGCGTGCGGTACAGCAGGTGGATGCCGGCGCCAATGTGCAGGTCGATCTGTCCCGCCAGAGCGTGGCCGTCACGAGCGGCGCGAGCGTCGACGCGCTCAAGGCCGCCATCGAGCAGGCCGGCTACCCGGTCAAAGCCGTTGCCTGAGCAGCGCACAAAAAAAGGCGTGCCGCCATGGCACGCCTTCTTGTTGAACGCGGCCGCCGCTCAGAAGCGGTAGCCCACGTTCAGGAAGGTCACGACCGGGTTGATCTTGATCTTGGCTTCGCTCTGGATATGCGTGCCGTTGATCAGCTTCGTATCGATCTTGGCCGTCGTCTTCAGTGGCAGGTACGACACCGACAGGCCCACGAACCAGTCCTTGGTGATGGCGTACGTGGCGCCCACGTTCAGCACCGGGTTCAGCGAGCTGTCGGTCGACACGCTGCTCGTGCTGCCCGGCGTGCCGCGGCCCAGCACCTGGTTCTGGAAGGCGCTGTTGGTGATCTTCTCGTCGGAGAACCACGTGTAGTTCAGGCCGGCACCGACGTACGGGCGGAACTTGCTGTCGGCGCCGAAGAAGTACCACTTGGCCAGCACGGCCGGGCTCCATTGCTTGGCCGAACCGATTTCGCCGTAGCGCGAGAAGGAACCCGTGCCTTCGATCTTGTGGCGCGGCGGGATGCCGCCCACCAGTTCCATGGCGAAGTTGTCGGTAAAGAAGTGCGTGAACGCGAGGCCAACGGTATCGGCGTCCTTGATCTTGGCGCCGGTGTTGGGCTGCGATTGGTTGACGGGAACGCCGCCCACGCTGTTGACGAACAGCGGGTCGCTCGAGCTGTTCGGCATCACGCGGAACCAGCCCAGGCTGACGATGTTGCTGCCGGCAGCCTGTGCGTGCGCGGCGGTGGCGAGGATCATCCCGGCGGCGGCCGCCAGTGCTTTTTTATAGGCCATCTGTATGTGCTCCAGTGTCAGACGCATCCGGGCAAACGTGCCGTACAGCGGCGTGTGCCGGTGCGTTCTCAGTCTCCTCCCAGGCGGAAGGGATGGTCATTATCCCGTTTGATTGCCGTGGCTAGAATGCTTTTTCTAGAGGTTTCCTGTTACAAGCGCGGGTCGAGACCTGCTGATGGCGGGCCTCCTCGGCCCGAACGCGCTTTTTAAACAGGCCTGGACTGCGACAGCGCGAGCACGCACGCCGCTAGATCCCACAAGGCGCTGCCGACGCTCTTGAACACCACGGGCGACACCGGCGCGGCCTGCGCGAGCGTGTCGGGCGTCACGTCGACGCACTGTTGTAACGGACGTACACGCGACCACGGCACACCTGCCTGCAGCAGGTCGCCCGCCTCGACTTCCAGGTCGACAAGCGTGTCGGCGTACAGCCGGTCGACCGCGGCGGCATGCACGCACAGCCGCGGCGGCAGTTCGGCCATGTCGGGCCGGAACGCACCGACTGCCGCGATGAAGTGTTGCGGCCGCCACGTCCGGCCGTGCCCGTCGCCGGGCTCCGCCCAGTCCGGCAGCACGGGTTGCGACGACGGCGTGGCCGTGACCACGAGCGACACATGCGGCAACACGGCGCGCGCGGCCTGCGCCACCCCGGCCGCATCCCCGCCGGCCAGCGCGGTGGCGTCCATCCCGAGGGCACGTGCATGCGCGGCCAAGCCCTCGGCGCTGGCGGCATTGCGGGCAATGATGGTCACGCGCCGCGTGCCAAGGCCCAGGTGGAAGGCTTCCAGATGTGCACGCGCCTGGGCCCCGGCGCCTACCAGCAGCAGGTCGCCCGCTGGCTCCGGGGCCAGCAGGCGCGCGGCCAGCAGCGAGACCGCTGCCGTGCGGTGCGCCGTGACGGTCGGCCCATCGAGCAGCAGGCGCCGCACGCCGGTCTGCGCGTCCATGACGACGACCTCGCCGTGGATGGCCGGCAAACCGCGCGACGGGTTATGCGGGTGCACCGTGATCATCTTGGTGATGGCCATGTCGGCATTGGACGCGGGCATCAGCAACAAGCTGCCGGGCCCGGGCAAGGGCATCACCAGTCGGGCGGGCGCCTGGGCCCGGCCGGCGCGCGCGTCGCGCAATACCTGGGCGATGGCGTCGGCAAGCGCGGCGTACGGCAGGCACGCTGCCGTCGCGCTGGCGTCGAGGGTCTGCAGCATCGGGGCTCCCACAGCGAAGGACACGGCGATCGAGCTTATGCCCGGCGCGCGGGCGGTGTGCGGCGCGTGAGCAGGCCGCCGCTGATCAGCAGCTGCGCGGCGGCATAGCTCCACCAGATCGCCAGCTCATGGTCCGTAAAGGGAAACACGAACACGCTGATCCCGATCATGGCGTCGGAGGCGGCAAAGGCGATGGCGCCCCAGGCGGTCAGCGGCCCGGGCAGGCGCGCCAGCAGCGCGGCACACACCATTGACGAGAGCACGACCATGTAAACGATGACGGGGCCTTTTAAACCGCCCAGGCCCGGCCAGTACCACAGCAGCATGCCGATGGCCACGCCGATCATCGCGCCCACCGCCAGCAGGCGCACCGGCGACGACGCGCCTCGCAACTGCCACAGCACGCGCAGATAGCACAGATGGGCGACGAGGAAGCAGCCGAGGCCGGCAATGAACGACGGCTTCCAGTCCGGCAATGCCAGGCACAGGTCGCCCAGCGCCGAAAACAGCATCGCGCCGACGAGCCAGCGGCGCTCGCGCGGAATCTCATGCAGCGACGCCGCACGCGCCAGCAGCATCGCCATGAGCATCTTCCACAGCGGCTGCGCGACGATGCGGCCGACCAGCGGCGTACCCGGCGGCACGTCGACGGCCACCATGGTCAACATGCCGCCATAGGTGACCCCCGCCACGGCGGCCGCCACCCACCACGCACGAACGCGTGCCGGCATGCCGTAGCCGCCCGCACGACGTGCCGGCAGATGCGCCGGATGCGTGGTGTGTCCTTCAACCATCATGGTCTCCCGCCCGGGAAAGGCGATTCATTGAAACTGGGTGTGATCGGCTTGCAGCGTGACACGCCGCGCACCCTGGCGCAAGGCGCACGGTCACCCACCGAGGTGGGATAGCGGCAGCGCGCCGTCCCGCTTCAAAGCTGTCAGTACGATATTGGAACGCACATTGTCCACGCCCGGCACCCGCATCAGCTTGCGCATGACGAACTCCGATAGCGCCGGCAGGTCGGGCACCACCACGCGCAGCATGTAGTCGGCATCGCCGGCCACGGAATAGCACTCCTGCACCGCGTCGAGCAGCATGATCTCTTCGCGGAAACGCTCGACGATCGCGTCGCCATGATGCGCGAGCTTGATGCTGGCGAACACCGTCACGCCGAGCCCCAGGCCGGTCGGCGACAGCACCACCCGGTAGCCTTCGATCACGCCTTCGGACTCCAGCCGCGCCAGACGCCGCCCCACCTGGCTGGCCGAGAGGTGCACCTGCTCCGAAAGCTGCTGATGCGTCGCACGGCCATCGCGCTGCAGCGCCGCCAGCAGGGCTAGATCGAAGGTATCGAGCGAAATCATGCATATCTCCTGCGTAGATGCACGCCATTCTGCACGATTTCCGCATGCCGCGGCTCAGAGGCGCCCGTTTTGCGGACAATCCGCAGGGCCGCACCCCTACACTGGCCGGACTTGAATAACACGAGAGCGAGACACCCGAATGGCCCCCGCCACCACCGCCCCCGACTCGACCCAGACCGCGGCCCCCGCCGGCTTCAACGGCACCCTGACCGACAAGCTGCGCGAACAGTTTGCGCAAGGCCTCGACGACCAGACGCTGCGCGCCGACTTCACGATCGATCAGCCGGTACACCGCTACACCGCCGCCGACCATGCGACATGGCGCACGCTGTACGACCGCCAGGAGGCGCTGCTGCCGGGCCGCGTGTGCGATGAATTCCTGCAGGGCCTGTCGACGCTGGGCATGAGCCGGGACCGCGTGCCGTCGTTCGACGAACTCAACGAAACGCTCCTGCGCGCGACCGGCTGGCGGATCGTCGCGGTGCCGGGCCTGGTGCCGGACGAAGTCTTTTTCGATCACCTCGCCAACCGGCGCTTCCCGGCCAGCTGGTGGATGCGCCGGCCCGACCAGCTCGATTACCTGCAAGAGCCCGACTGCTTCCACGACATCTTTGGCCACGTGCCGCTGCTGATCAACCCGATCTTCGCCGACTACATGGAGGCCTACGGCAAGGGCGGCCTGAAGGCGGCGCGCCTCGGCCAGCTCGACATGCTGGCGCGCCTGTACTGGTACACGGTGGAATTCGGGCTGATCCGCACGCCGGCCGGCCTGCGCATCTACGGTGCGGGCATCGTGTCGAGCAAGAGCGAATCGGTGTATGCGCTCGATTCAGCCAGCCCGAACCGCATCGGCTTCGACGTACGCCGCATCATGCGCACGCGCTATCGCATCGACACGTTCCAGAAGACGTACTTCGTGATCGACAGTTTCGAGCAGCTGTTTGACGCCACGCGCCCCGATTTCACGCCGCTGTATGAAGAACTCGCCGCGCTGCCGACTTTCGGCGCCGGCGATGTGGTCGACGGCGATCTCGTGCTGAACGTAGGCAACCGTGAAGGCTGGGCCGATACGGCAGACATTTAGAGCGCGTGGTGCCCGGAAGCTGGACTTCGCATGCATGCTTCCGGGCACAACACGTTCTGGGCGCTGACTATACTGCGCGCATTCTCGACCGATTTCCGTGACCCATCATGATGCCCACGCTCAACGACGACCAACGCAAGGCCCTGTTTGCCGAGCTGCCCGGATGGCAGCTGCAGAAGGACCGCGACGCCATCCAGAAAACCTTCACCTTTGCCGACTTCAACGCCGCGTTCGGCTTCATGACGCGCGTGGCGATCAAGGCCGAGCAGATGAATCACCACCCGGAGTGGTTCAACGTGTGGAATCGCGTCGACATCACCCTGTCGACGCACGACGCAAACGGCCTCACGCACCGTGACGCCGATCTCGCCCGCTTCATCGAGCAGGCCGCCAGGACAACCGGCGCGAAGTAACGCCGCTGCTGCTGGCGCTCAGCCCTGCGTGGCCGCGCGCCACGCTTCATACGCCGCCCGCGCCTTGTCGCCCAATTGCTCCGGGGCGATGCGGGTGGCGCCTTGTACAATCATCAGCGCATACGGCTTGGCCAACGCCGACGCCTCGGCACACAGCCGCAGTTCCTCGCCCTGGGCGGGCGAACGGGCACGCCAGTAATTGATGGCGGCCTCCAGGTCGGTGATGGTGAGCAGGGCTTCGGTCATCCGCGCATTGTAGCGCTGCCAAACCGCACCGATTCCTTTTCCGCCGCGCTTTGCGGACCGCCCCATGCGCATCCTGCTGATTGAAGACGACCGCGCCATTGCCAGCGGCATCCATGCCGGACTGACGCAGGCCGGACACCGCGTGCATGCCGTGCATGACGGTGTCTTCGCCGCCGAGCAGCTGGCCCGGCAGACGCACGACCTGGTGATCCTGGATCTCGGCTTGCCGGGCATCGACGGCATGACGCTGTTGTCGCAGTTCCGCGCGCGCGACCGCGCCACGCCGGTGCTGATCCTCACCGCCCGCGACGGCCTTTCCGATAAGGTCAACGGCCTGAATGCCGGCGCCGACGATTACCTCCTCAAGCCCTTCGAAATGCCCGAGCTCGTGGCGCGTGTCGGTGCGCTGCTGCGCCGCCGCGGCGATCCTTCCGAGCCCGCGGCGCGGCCGGACATCCTGGTCGGGCGACTTCGCCTGAGCGGCGTGGAGCGGCGCATCTTTGTCGATGCCGCGCCGCTGGAGCTGTCGCCGCGAGAGTTTGCCGTGCTGGAACTGCTGATGCTGCGTCAGGGCCGCGTGGTCAGCAAGGTGCAGCTGCAGGAGCATCTGGCCAGCTTTGGTCACGCCATCGGCGAGGCGAGCCACGATGTAGTGGGCGATACGGCCATCGAAGTCTATGTGCATCGCGTGCGCCGCAAGATCGAACACTCCGAAGCCGAGATCGTCACCGTGCGCGGCTTTGGCTATCTGCTGCAGGCACGCGCTCCGGCGTAGCGCCGCATCATGTTCAAACGCCACCGGCCTGCCGCGCCTGCGCCCGCCCACGGCGCACTCAGCCTCCGGCTGCATCTGCTGCGGGCGCTGGCGACGCCGCTGTTCGGCCTCGTGGTCGGCACGGGTGCGCTCTCGTACTGGCTGGCGGCGCATTACACCGCGCAGGTATTCGATCGGGCGCTGGTGGGCGTGGCCAATACGCTGGCCGAGCAAATGCGCCTGGCCGGGCCGCACGTGCCGCCGGCCAGGCTGTACGACATCGCCCTTACCGCGCAGACGCTGGTGCAGAACAGCGGAGAAGACCGCATCTTCTGGCGCATTGCCGGGCCCGCGGGCACGCTGATCGGGCGCGACACGGCGCTCGGCTACGGCTCGGGACAGGTGCGCATTGGCGAGGCGCGCGTGTTCTACAGCTGGATCGACGGCAAGCAAGTGCGCGCCGTGCGCCTGCCCGTGCCGGGTGTGACCGCCGATGTGCCAAAGCCGGTTTCGCCGCGCCAGCCGGCGCCGCCCGATCCGGAAGACGACGTCACGCGGCCCGCGCTGGCGCCCACGCAGGCCCAGACGGCGCCCGCGTTCAATCCGTCCAAGCCGCCCGATGCGATGCAGCCCGACAACAGCATCGTCGTGGAAGTGGCCGAACTGCTGGACCACCGTGATGCGGCGGCCAAGGAAGTGCTGCTATCGGTATCGATTCCGCTGATCGTGCTGCTGGCCGTGGGCGGGCTGATCCTCTCGCTCGTGCTCAAGGAAGAACTGCAGCCGCTGCAGACGCTGGCCGATACGCTCAACCGGCAAAGCGCGCAGTCCGTCAGGCCCCTTCCCGCCGAATCGGCGGAGCGCGTGCCGGCCGAGCTGCAGCCGCTCATCAACGCCATGAATGCCTTGCTGGCGCGCCTGCGCGATGCACTCGAAGCGCAGCGCACCTTCATCGCCGATGCGGCCCATCAGTTGCGCACGCCGCTCACCGCGTTGAAGCTGCACGCCGATCACGCCGTGCAGGCCACGACGCTGGAAGACGCGCGCCCTGCCCTGCTCGAACTGCAATCGGGTGCCAACCGGGCCATCCGGCTGTCGAACCAGCTGCTGACGCTGGCACGGGCCGAGCCCGGCATGACGCTCGAGCAACTGGGGCCGCCGGTGCGCGTGGATCTCGTATCGCTTGCGTTCGATGCCGGTGCCGAGTGGGTGCCGCGCGCGCTTGCGCGCGGGCTCGACCTGGGCTTCGAGGCCTGGCCAGAGGAAGCCACGTCGCCAGGTTCATTGCAGGCCCCCGTGCTGGCCAACGCGGTGCTGCTGCGCGAAGCGATCAACAACCTCATCGACAACGCCATCAAGTACGTGCCGACCGGCGGGCGCATCACCTTGCGCGCGGGCATGGAAGCGGATGCGTCCTCGCGCTGGTGGGGTGTGGTCAGCGTGGAAGACAACGGGCCGGGCATTCCGCCGGAGCGGCGCGGCGAGGTGTTCCAGCGCTTCTTCCGTGGCGACGCGGATCACCGCCCCGGGCAGCCACACGGCAGCGGCCTGGGCCTGGCCATCGTGCACGACATCGTGCGCCTGCACGGCGGCCATGTTGCCATTGAAGACGCCGCAGCCCGCGACGGCTCCCGCGTGATGCGCATCGTGCTGCGCGTGCCGCTGGCCGGCGAACCGGGCTAGGCGCGGCTCACTTCTTCTTTTTCTTCTTCTCGGGCGGCGCCAGCATCGTGCCGCGGCAGTTCTTGGCGCCGCAGCGGCAGGCGAACTGTTCCTTCAGCGCCTTGGTCTGGCGGCCTTCGATGACGAGGCCGTAGTCGTAGAACAGCTCCTCGCCGGGTTCGATGTCGCGCAGCGCATGAATGAACACGCGGCCGTCCTTCTCGCGCGCCTCGCAGTTCGGCTTGCACGCATGGTTGATCCAGCGTGCGCGGTTGCCGCCGTACTTGGCGTCGATCACGCTGCCGTCTTCGAGGCTGAAGTAGAACGTGTGGTTCGGGTCGGACGGGTCATGCGGATGGCGGCGCAGCGCCTCTTTCCACGAGATGTGCTCGCCCTTGTATTCGATGATCTTCTTGCCCTTGGCGATGGGCGCCACGGCATAGACGCCGCGCCCGTGCACGCCCGATTGGCGCACCTCGATGCGGTCGCGGCGGCGCAGTTTGGCCGGGGCTTGCGGCGCGGACGGAGACTCAGCCGGAGCCGGCATGGCATCAGCAGACGTGCGTGTCATGGAGGTGCGGGGAAGAACGGAAACGTCGATCAACGAAGCCGAGAGCCTACACCAAAAGCATGGCAACCCGACACGTGCCGCCGCCCTGTCTCGCCGCTCGATGTGGATAACCGGGCCTGCGGCTGTGGATAACTACCGGCAAAGCCTGTTGGCTGTCTGTGGCTGCCCTGTCGATGGTGTGGGCACAAGTGACGCAGCTGCCGATGGAGCGTGGATGCAAACCAGCGATCCATCCACGCCGGGGCACACGCTGTACCAGCGGTTTTGCTTTCAACAAGTGCTTGAACCGGAAGCGATTTTCCGAGTTATCCACAGAAAGGGCGCGGCTTTATTTACTACTACTATCTGTATACATAAAGAAAAAGGTAAACCCATCGATCGACTTGCGTCGATCCTATCGACGAGCGAACACATCAGGCACAAGCCGATGCCTTCAACAGCCTGCCGATGTGATGGGACCGCCTCGCAATGCAAGCCCGATGCGGGTTTACGGAACCCGCTCGCGATACGTCGTTACAAAGCTCACGTGCCGGCGCCAATCGCATGCCGGTATCATGTCGCCCTTGGAGCCGCCCCCCGGAGGCTCTGATGTGTGTGTTATCTACTCTTGAAGGGAGTCAAGCAATGACGAAAACCGAACTGATCGACGCCATCGCCAGCGGCGTAGACGGTCTGACCAAGGCCAAGGCCGAGCAGGCACTGAACGTGACCCTGCAGGCCATCATGGAATCCGTTGGCAAGGGCGATGCGGTCAGCCTCATCGGCTTTGGTACCTTCAGCCAAGGTGAACGTGCCGAGCGCATGGCCCGCAATCCGCGCACCGGCGAAGAAATCAAGGTCGAAGCTGCCAAGACCGTCAAGTTCAAGGCTGGCCAGAAGTTCAAGGACGCCGTCAACGCCTGACGCAATGACGATCCTGGCGTAGCCAGCCCTGTCTGCTGCGCCCACGACGTGGCATGCCATTGCATGCGTGAATCGACCGCAGCATTGGCGTACCACGTCGGAAGGCCTGCCTCCCCGTCAGGCCATCCCTTCCCTCCTCTTTCATGCCCCGCCCTCTTCTGCGCAATTCGCTCGTTTTGCGTATTGCCCTGCCGATCGTCCTGATCGCACCGGTCCTTTGGTTCGCCGGCTGCACCACGCCGCCCGCGCGTCCGCAGGCCGAACCGCTGCCCGACAACGAAGTCGTGCAGACGCGGCCGGGCGCCACGCCGCGCGAGAAGATGATCGAGATCGCCCTCACCGAATGGGACCGGTGGGGCCGTCAGGTCGTGCGGGTGGGTCGTGACGATACGTATTGCGTGACCGGCGGCGGCTTTCCCGATCAGCCCCAGGGCCGCTGGCTGACGGCTGACGACCCCACCCCTGCCCCGGTGGACGAAGAACGGGTTGCCGACATGCCGCTGCCCAAAGCGGTTGCGACGCCCGCTGCTCCTGCTCCTGCCCCTTGCCTGCGCTATCCCGACGGCACGGGCGGTGAAGCCACCGCGCGCGGCTGCGTGCTGGCCAAGCGCTACTGGGCCATCGTCGGCAAGACGCCGAGCTGCCACCAGCTGACCACCGGCGGCTGGGCGTGGTCGGCCGTGTTCATCTCGTGGATCATGCGCAAGGCCGGCCTGCAGAACGACCAGTTCCTGACCGGCGCCACGCATGCGGAATACGTCACCGATGCGCGCGACCATCTGCTCAAGCATCCCGCCTTCGTGCTCGAACGCACGCCGGCCGTGCCGCGCCCGGGCGACCTCATCTGCACCGCACGCGGCGCCGATCGCTTCATGACGGACCCGGCCGAGATCCAGGCCGGCAGAACGCCCATGCACTGCGACCTCGTCGTTGAGGTGGACCCGGTGCGCCATGAAGTGAAATCGATTGGCGGCAACGTGCAGCAATCCGCGTCGATGAGCATCACCGAGTTGAATGACGCCAACCAGCTCGATCCGTACACGAATTCGGTCATGCAGTGGTTGGTGATCCTGCGCAACCAGTTGCCCTAGCAGACGGCAGATGTAACGTTGTTTGACGCCCGGCGCAAATTCATTAACATGTGAATCACTTAAGCGCCGGCAACCCGACCGGCGCATGGCCCCTGCGATCAGGAGACAGGTCATGACGGTGCTTTCGCTTTCACCCGACGCCGGATCGAGCATCCAGGCCCATCGTCCGGACTGGTGCAGCCCACATGAATGGGCCGCGCGCGTGAAGCTGGCGGCGTGCTACCGCATCTTTGCGCAGCTCGGCTGGACCGAGCTGATCTACAACCACATCACGCTGCGCCTGTCACCCGAAGATGGCCGCGCCGACGATGGCGGCCCGCATTTCCTCATCAACCCGTTCGGCCTGACCTATGCTGAGGTTTGCGCGTCGAACCTCGTGAAGATCGACCTGCAGGGCAATGCGCAGCGCGCGCCGGGTCAGCCGGACTGGCCCGTCAACCCCGCCGGTTTTACCGTGCATGCCGCCATTCACGCCGGTATTCCGGGCGCGCATTGCGTGATGCACACCCACACGACCGCCGGCATGGCCGTGGCCTGCGCGCGCGATGGTCTGTCGATCAGCAATTTCTATGCGGCGCAGCTGCACGGCAAGGTCGCGTATCACGACTTTGAAGGCATTACCGTGCATGCCGATGAAGGGCCGCGCCTGGTCAAGAACATCGGCGACAAGCCTGCCGTCATTCTGCGCAACCACGGGTTGCTGGCCTGGGGCGATTCGATTGCGCGGGCCTTTGCGGTGTTGTGGCTGCTCAACCGCGCGTGCGAGATCCAGCTGGCTTCCACGTCGATGGGCCCAGTGCTGGAGATTCCCGAAGCGATTGCGCGCAACTGCACGCGCGATTCGTTGCAGTTCAACCCGAATTTTGGCGCTGGCGAAGATGTGTTTGCCGCGCTCACCCGCACCATCGACCGCATCGACCCTTCCTACCGAACCTGATCACATGACACGCATTTGCATCGTGGGCGCCGGCGCGGTCGGCGGCTATCTTGGCGCGAAGCTCGCGCTGGCCGATCAACCCGTCAACGTGTTGGCACGGGGCGCGACGCTTCAAGCACTGCAGGCCGAAGGGCTGCGACTGACCGAAGACGGCAACACACGCTCTGTGCCGGTGCACGCGAGTGACGATGCGCATGCGCTTGGTGTGCAGGATGTCGTGGTCGTGGCCGTGAAGGCGCCGGCCATGGAAAGCGTGGCGCAAACCATCGGCCCGCTCATCGGCCCGGAGACTTCCGTGGTGGTGGCAATGAACGGCGTGCCGTGGTGGTTCTTTGATCGACCTGGCCCGCTGGAAGGTCTGCGCCTGCAATCGGTGGATCCGCACGGCCGCATCGCGCAGGCCATTCCAACGAAGAGCGTGCTCGGCTGCGTGGTGCATCTGACCTGCTCGACCGCTGCGCCTGGCCACGTGCGCCACGGGTTCGGCAAGCGATTGATCATCGGCGAACCTGCGGGCGGCACCTCACCGCGCCTCGATGCAATCGGGGCGCTGCTTGAACGCGCCGGTTTGCAGATCGAACGCAGCGAAGCCATCCAGCGCGACATCTGGTTCAAGCTGTGGGGCAACATGACGATGAACCCGGTGTCGGTGCTGACCGGCGCGACGTGTGACCGCATTCTCGACGACCCGCAGGTCAGCGCGTTTTGCCTCGCCATCATGGAAGAAGCGAAAGCGATCGGCGCGCGCATCGGCTGCCCGATCGAACAGAGCGGTGAAGAACGCAGCGCCGTCACGCGGCAGCTTGGCGCGTTCAAGACGTCGATGCTGCAGGATGCGGAAGCCGGGCGCGGCCCGCTGGAGATCGATGCACTGGTGGCATCGGTGCGGGAGATCGGTCAGCACGTCGGCGTGCCGACGCCGCAGATTGATGCGTTGCTGGGCCTGGTGCGACTGCATGCCCAGACCCGTGGGCTCTATTGAGCGGCCAGGCCGCGTTACTGATACGTGAGCGTGAAGGTCGCGCTGCCGTTGGCGATGCCCGTCGTAACGCTGTTGGCGGTTTGCACGTAGCGCGCCTTCAGCGGAATCGCATAATCCCCATCCGCATCAGCCACCTGCCATTTGAAGCGTTTGGCCAGTTCGATCGGTTTGTCGTCGTAGAGCAGCTGGATGGCCACCCCCGTGGCACTGGTCGAGCCAGCGTCCAGTTTCAGCATGCCCTGCGCGGCGTCATGTGCCGCCCCGTCCAGTTGCAGGTTGATGCTTGTGCCTTTTGCGCAGTTCAGCGGAATGCTGAAGGCCTTCGTCCTCGAAGGCGGCGAAGTGCCCGGGCCTTTGAACGCACTGATGGGCACGTCGCCGAGTTTCACCGGAATCAACGTGTTGCTCACCGTGCATGACATGACATCGACCTTGAATGAGCCGATATTGATGGTGGACTCAGGTGTGTGCCACAAGGTCTTGTTGTTTCGCAGGATGAAAGAACCCACCTGTCTTCCCGAAACCCACCCAGCGCTGATGCTTTGGGCCGTCTTGTAGAAGCGGATCAGCGCTTTGCCTTGTCGTGGGAGCGCGCTGAACATTCCGTTCACTGAGCAGTACATGTAGTGGTTCGGATTATCTGTCTCGGATCCGTTAACCCAGCGCATCAAGTTAGCGCATTTCTCCCATTTGTCATCCGACCCTGCCGTTATGCCAACCGCATAACCGATGCCTTCAACGTTCGTCTTGTAGATGCGCTTGCCATCGAAGTCTGCAACGTATGTCCCGTACGCCTTGATGCCGACCTCCTGCCAAGGCAGCCTGGGCTCCGTATTGGAGCACTTGAAGGTGCTCACCAGATCCGATGCCACCTCGGCAATGACCGAGCCCACGGGCAGACCACGCTGAATGGTCAAGTCTTTCGGTTGAACCGTGGTGCTGCTCGTCACGGTCTCGCAGGTGTAAGCAAATGCTCCCTGTGCCGGGATCAACATGAGCCCCGTCGCAAACCCGACGTACGTCGCACGCATGTCCAGATACCTCCTCTTTTCTGAAAAGAGGCATCTGAACACACCGACTGTAGCTTTTAGCTAGGACGAATCTGATAGCGCGCGTTCCAATGCACCACGCGAAGGGGCTTTACTGATACGTGAGCGTAAAGGTCGCACTGCCATTCGCAGCGCCGGGCGTGATGCTGCTGTCCGTCTGTACGTAGCGGGCCTTGAGCGGAATGGCGTACGTGCCGTCTTCGCTGGCCGTCTGCCACTTGAAGCTTTTCGCCAGCTCGACCGGCTGGTCGTCATACAGCAATTGAATGGCGACGCCCTTTGCTGGGTTCGTAGCTTCGTCCAGTTTCAACATGCCCTTCGTCGCGTCATACACCGTGCCATCGAGCTTCAGGTTGATGCTGGCACCCTCGGAACACGTGAGCGGAATGTCGAACGCCTTCGTCCGGGCGCTGTCGGGCCAGGTACCCACACCCTTGAATGCGCCAACCGGCACGTCGCCCATCTTCACATTGATCGCGGTGCTGCCCAGCGTGCAAGACACCGAGCTGACGTCAAACGCGCTGATGCTAATCTTCGCTTCAGGTTGGAACCACGTACTTAGATTGTTCTTCAAAATGAAAGAACCCACCTGCCTGGCTGTAATGGTGCCCGTACCCGTTGTCGCGGCCGTCTTGTAAAAGCGGATGGTCGCTTTGGCTGTCATCGGCTGAAAGCCGAACATGCCGTTCACTCTGCAATAGACCTTGTGGTCGACGTTGGTTGTTTCAATTCCGTCGACCCAGTAAGTCTTACCGACACACTGACTGGTTGGCGTTCCGGCAACGGCGTAGCCAATGCCTTCAATATTGGTGCTGTAGACGCGCTTACCATCGAAGTCGCCGACGTAGGTGCCAAAGGCTTTGACGCCGGTCTCCTGAAAGCTCAATCGGGGCTCGCTATTCGTGCATCTGAAGGTGCTTTTGACGTCCGACACAACTTCAGCAATGACGGAACCCACAGGCAAATCGCGCTGGACTGCCATGGCCTTGGGTTGAAGCAGTGTGTCGCTGGTCACCGTTTCGCAGCTGTAGGCAAAGGCACTCTTTGCCCCAATGCACAGCAGACCCGCTGCGAGTCTTGCGCACCATACGCGCATGTTTTTGCTCCCTGGTTATCATCGGGGCAACATAAAAACACATGCGTCAAACTCTGTGATTAGGAATCGTCTCATTCTGCAGCCTCCTGAGATGCAGACGTGGCGCTGCGTTACCACCGGCTGTCCAGCGTCGTGCAAACACGTCGCAATAGGACGAACACGATCCATCGCCATGCCAGCGAGGATCGTGTTGAGCCGGGAGGAACAGGAAGGCGGAGGACGGTAGCGCTTACGGCGCGAGCGCCGGATGCTTCAGCGCATGCGCCGTTTCGATCCACTGCTGGTGGTAAGCAGCGTCGTCCCGTTTGAGGCCGAGCTCGCCGTTCTGGTAGGCCATTGCCAGCGCCTGCACCGCTTCGGGCAATTCGTGTTCGGCCGCCTCCTGGTACAGCGCCAGGGCGCGCGCTTCGTCACGCGGCACGCCCTCGCCTTCGCGATACGCATTGGCCAGCATGAACATGGCCGATGGAATGCCCTGGTGCGCCGCGCGATCGAACCAGCGCGCGGCCTGTGCGGGGTCGACGGGCGTGCCATAACCACTGCGGTGCATCAGGCCCAGGTAATACGCGGCCGCCGCATCGCCCTTGTCGGCGGACTGGCGCAGCAGATGCAGTGCACGCGGATAGTCGCGCGCGATGCCGCCCGTGCCGAGCAACAGCGCCTTGCCGAGCGACAGTTGCGCGCGCATGTCGCTCGGCGCGGCAGCCTCGAGCCAGCGCATGCCTTCGTTGCGCAAGGTGCCGTCGTGCGCGTTGAGGAGTGCTTCGCCCAACGCCGATTGCGCAGGCACTGAACCGCTGCGTGCGCGTTGACGCAACTGCTGCAGCGCCTCGGGCGCCATCGCCTGCACGACCATCGCACGCCACGCTTCGAGCTGCGCGGCATCGACGTCGGGCGGGCGGCGCGTGTGCGACAGCCAGCCGCCCGCGGCCACGATCACCGCCAGCGCGGCAGCCACCGTCAGCATCGGCACCGATTGCCTCGGCGACCCGATGGCCGGCGCACCGGCCCACGCAGAACGAAGAGAAGGCATGGCCGGGGCTCCTGCTTACTGCGTCAGGTCGATCTGGTACACCGCCAGGCCCTTGCCCGAGCCGTCATCGGCCGCCACCTGCGTGACGTTCGTGATGCCCGCAGCCGTGGCATCGGCAATCCGGTTGGGTGCCGACGTGAACTGCACCTGCGCCACCGAGCTCGCCAGCTTCGTGAAGCGCCAGCTGCGCTGCGAGCCATTGGTGGCGCGCTTCACGCTGCCGATCTTCTTGATGTAGCTGATCAGCACATCGCGGTTGGCATCCGGCGACGCATAGATTGTCTTGCTGCCGTCCAGGCCCGGGAAGTTGCCGCCGCCGCTGGCGCGGTAGTTGTTGGTGGCGACGATGAACTGGCCGGCCGGGTCGATGGCCGCGCCCTTGTACTGCAGGTTCTTGATGCGGCTGCCCACGGGCTGCGTCACGTCGATTTCATACGTCAGGTCCGGCGTGGTGAACATGTCGAAGTTGTAACCCGGGAACGTGCTCACCAGCTTCTGCACCGTCGCGCTGTTGGGGTCGATGGTGTTGAAGCGTTTTGCGGCGGTTTCGAGCCAGTTCTTGATGTCGGCACCGCTCACCTTCACGGCGTAGACCGTGTTCGGATACAGGTACAGGTCGGCCGCGTTGTTGATCGCCAGCGGGCCGGCCGCCACATCGGTGAAATCGGTCCCGCCACCAAAGCCGCTCTTGAACGGCGCGCTCACCGACAGCACCGGCAGCGACGCATACTGCGGCAGGTTCGCCTGGATGTAGTTCGACACGTAATCGGCCTGCGCCTGGTTGACGATCTCGATCGCGCCCGGGTCGCCCACGTCGGCAAAGAACGTGCTCATGTGGAAGTCCGTGCTGCCCACCGGCGTCTTCACGTAGTTGATCGTCGCCTGGTGCTCGGCGGCGATGGCGGCGGAGACCGTGGGGTCGGCGGCCACATACGTCTTGTCGGCGTTCTGGATCGAGCGCGCTTCAACCGTGGTCTGCGTCTTGTCCACGTTCCAGGTCTTGCCGTCAAACGTCAGGCCGAGCTTGATGACGCCCAGGTGCTTGCCCCAGTAGTTCGCCATCACGGTCGGCACGCCGTTGACCGTGCCCTTGACCTTGTCCACGCCGGGCAGGTTGAACTGGCTCACCGTGCTGTTGGCATCGGGGAAGAGCTGGTGCGAGTGGCCGATCAGCATGGCATCGATGCCCGGCACGGTGGAGAGCCACCAGCTGCCGTTTTCCATCGTCGGCGAATACGTCGAGTTGTCGAGCCCGCCGTGCGAAATCGCCACCACGAGGTCAGCGCCCTTCGCACGCATTTCCGGGATGTACTTGGCCGCCGTTTCCTTGATGCCGACGGTGTAGACCTTGCCGTCGAGCCAGCGCTTGTCCCAGCTCGTGATGGTGGGCGGCGTAAAGCTGATGATGCCGACCTTGACCGGCGCGCTGACCGTGCTGCCGTCCGGCGCCGTGGCCGTCACCGTCTTGGTGATGATCGTGTACGGCTGGAACAGCGGCGCGTTGGTCTTCGCGCTCATCACGTTGGCCAGCACCTGCGGGAAGGCCGGGCCCGCGCATTTCTTCTGCGTGGCCGGATCGGGCAGGCCATCCACGTTGAACGTATTGCCCGTGACCTGCGACAGATACGGCAGGCCGTAGTTGAACTCGTGGTTGCCGATGCCGCCGCCGTCGTACTTGGCCGCGTTCATCACCTTGTAGATCGCCAGCGTCTGGTCGCACGTGACGGGGCTGACCATGGCCTGGTAGTCCGACAGCGCGGTGCCCTGGATGGTGTCGCCGTTGTCCAGCAGCAGCGTGTTGGGGAATTGAGCACGCGCCTGGTTGATGAGGGTGGAAACACGTTCGAAGCCGAACGAATTGTCGGCGGCCAGCTTGAAGTAGTCGTACGACAGCACGTTGGTGTGCAAGTCGGTGGTCTCCAGCACGGCCAGCGTGGCCTTGGTGCCGGCGGGTGCGGCCGTCGCGGCCGGCGTGCTAGCCCCGCTGGACGGGCTATCGTCACTGCCGCCGCAGGCAGCCAGTGACAGCGACAAAAACGCGGCAAGCGGCAACGCCGCCGAACACAACGGTCGGACTCGCATGAACTTCTCCCTGAAGATCTTCTTGTGGTCTGCGAACGGCAAACTGCGGACTACGAACTGCCGAGCGTGTGCGCGATCGTTTGCGCAGCACGAAAGAGCTGCGGGCTGGGCCGGGGCTCAGAAGCGGGGAGTATCGGAAGCGCGCATGACGGTGCCGTGACCATCGGATGACATTTGCGCGCGGGGCGGCGTGGCCGAAAAGGGCACCGGCCGGCGCTCTCGGCCAGACGGGGGATCGGCGGGGGCAAAAAATCCTGGACGTTTCGTCAACAACGTTAGAATGAGCCCATTTTTCCGCGTAGCCGTTCTATGTCTCAAAAGAAAGCGCCGCTGTTCGAGATCCGCAGCGGCACCGTCGATGCCCTGCTGCTGTCGCCGCGCACCGCCGACATGGACGCCCTGGCCGCCGAACTCACGCGACGCTTTGCCGACACGCCGGAGTTCTTCTCCAACGACGTGATCGCCATCGACGTGCGCCGCCTTGCCGAAGACGAGCGCCTGCCCATCGACCGTCTGGTCGAGACCCTGGCAGGGTTGCACGCCCGCGCGATCGGCGTGGTGGCCAGTCCCGAGCAGGCCGAGTGGGCACAGGGTTTTGGCCTGCCGCTGCTCGACAGCCACGGCCGTCGCCCGCGCGGCGAGAAAGACGCCAAGGACCCCGAGCACGCCCAGGCGTCCGATACCGCCGCGCCCGCCCCTTCTGCACCACCCGCCGAAGCCGTGGCCATGCAGCCCGGCACCATGATCGTCGACCGCCCGCTGCGCTCCGGCCAGCGCATCTATGCGCGCGGCGACCTCGTCGTGCTGGATCTGGTGAGCGACGGCGCCGAGGTGATCGCCGAGGGCAACATCTACGTGTATGCCACGCTGCGCGGCCGTGCGCTGGCGGGCGTGAAGGGCAATCTGGACGCGCGCATCTTCTGCACGTGCCTGGAGCCCCAACTGATTTCCATCGCCGGCATCTACCGCACCGGCGAAACCCCGTGGCCCGACGCCTATGCCAGCAAGCCTGCGCAGGTCCGGCTCGCGGACAACACGCTGGTTTTCGAACCGTTGCGGATGAAGTAACCGAGCGATTTAACTTACAGATATACGAGCCATGACCAAGATCATCGTAGTCACCTCCGGCAAGGGCGGCGTCGGCAAGACGACCACCAGTGCGGCATTTTCTGCCGGCCTTGCGCTGCGCGGCCACAAGACCGCCGTCATCGACTTCGACGTCGGCCTGCGCAACCTCGACCTCATCATGGGCTGCGAGCGCCGCGTGGTGTATGACCTGATCAACGTGATCCACGGTGAGGCCAACCTGAACCAGGCCCTCATCAAGGACAAGAAGTGCGAAAACCTCTTCATCCTTCCCGCCTCGCAGACGCGCGACAAGGATGCGCTCACGCGTGAAGGCGTCGAGAAGGTGATCGAAGGCCTGAAGGAAATGGGCTTCGAATACATCGTCTGCGATTCGCCGGCCGGTATCGAGTCGGGCGCGCTGATGGCGATGTACTTTGCCGACGAGGCCATCGTGGTGACGAACCCGGAAGTCTCTTCGGTGCGCGACTCCGACCGCATCCTGGGCATCCTGTCGTCCAAGTCGCGCCGCGCGGTGGAAGGCAAGGAGCCGATCAAGGAACACCTGCTGCTCACGCGCTACAACCCGAAGCGCGTGTCCGAAGGCGAGATGCTGTCGCTCACCGACATCCAGGAAATCCTGCGCATCAAGCTGATCGGCGTGATTCCGGAATCGGAGGCCGTGCTGCAGGCGTCCAACCAGGGCCTGCCTGCCATCCACCTCGAAGGCACGGACGTCGCCAACGCCTATCACGATGTGATCGACCGCTTCCTCGGCAAGGAGAAGGAGCTGCGCTACGTCGAATACAACAAGCCGGGCTTCCTGCAGCGCCTGTTCGGCGGCGGAAAATAAGGAGACGCACATCCATGTCGATTCTGTCTTTCCTGCTGGGCGAGAAGAAGAAGACTGCAACCGTCGCCAAGGAACGCCTGCAGATCATCCTCGCCCACGAACGCACCGCCAGCGGTGCGCCCGCCGACTACCTGCCCGCCTTGCAGCGCGAGCTGGTGGCCGTGATCTCGAAGTACGTGAAGATCGGCAACGACGACATCAAGGTCAACCTCGAGCGCCAGGACAACCTGGAAGTGCTCGAGGTGAAGATCGAGATTCCGCAGGCCTGATCTTCAGGACACCGTGCAACCCGTGACAGCCGCCGATGCGCTTGCCCAGCTGTGGGCGGCGCTCGGTCAGCCGGCGCAGGCGTTGTCGCGGGTCAGCCTGACGGGCGCCGAGCCCGCGCTCCCCTCATCCTTTGCGGTCGGCACGCTCGCGCAGAGCACCATCGCGGCCGCCGCCCTGGCCGCCGCGCACGTCGATACGCTGCGCACCGGGCGCGAGCAGACGGTGTCGGTCGACATGCACCACGCCGCGCTGGAGTTCCGCTCCGAGCGCTACTTCCGCGTCGACGGCCAATTGCCGCCCGAGCCATGGGACAAGATCGCCGGGCTCTACCGCTGCGGCGACGGGCGCTGGGTGCGCCTGCATACCAACTTCCCACATCACCGTGACGGCGTGCTCAAGCTGCTCGGCTGCGCGTATGACCGCGACGCCGTGGCCGCTGCATTGAGCCAATGGAAGGCCGAAGCGTTTGAAGACGCGGCGGCGCAGGCGGGCATGGTCGTCACCGCGGCGCGTACGTTTGAAGAGTGGGACGCGCACCCGCAAGGCATCGCCGTCGCCAGCCAGCCGCTGATGACAATCGAGCGCATCGGCGATGCGCCACCGCAGCCATTGCCCGCACATGCCCAGGGCCGACCGCTCTCGGGCGTGCGCGTGCTCGATCTCACGCGCGTGATTGCCGGGCCCGTCTGCGGGCGGACGCTCGCCGCGCATGGGGCCGATGTGCTGCTCGTCACGGGGCCGCATCTGCCCGCCATCCCTCCGCTGGTGATCGACACCGGGCGCGGCAAGCGCTCCGCGCAACTCGATTTGCACGATGCAGCCGCTGCCCAGCAACTCCGCACGCTGCTGCGCGACGCCGATATCTTCGTGCAGGGCTATCGACCGGGCGGCCTGGCGGCGCTGCAGTTTGGTCCCGAGCAGGTTGCCGCACTGCGCCCCGGCATCGTCTACGTCAGCCTGTGTGCATACGGCTATGACGGCCCGTGGGCCAATCGCCGAGGCTTCGACTCGCTCGTGCAGACCGCCAGCGGTTTCAACTGGGCGGAAGCCCAGGCGGCGGGCGACGCCAGGCCGCGTGCATTGCCCGCGCAGGCACTGGACCACGGCGCCGGCTATCTGATGGCCGCCGGCGCGATGGCAGCGCTTGCGCGCCGCATGACCGAAGGGGGGAGCTGGCACGTGCGCGTGTCGCTCGCGCAGACGGCGCACTGGCTGCGCGGCTTCGGCCGCGTCTCCAACGGCTTTGACGCGGCCGACCCGCGCTACGAAGACATCGGCGCGTACCTCGAGACGACGCCGTCCGGCTTCGGCGCCCTCACGGCGTTGCGCCACGCGGGGCAGCTTTCCGACACGCCGCCGCACTGGGCGCTGCCCAGCGTCCCGCTGGGGACGCACCCGGCGCGGTGGTAGGATTCGCGCCTACCGTTTTCTCTGCCCGCGCCTGATACTCCGGGCGCACATGGCCCGCCGATGCTCAGTTACCGCCACGCCTTCCACGCCGGCAATCACGCCGATGTCCTCAAGCACGCTGTGCTTGTGCAGATGCTCGATTACCTCACGCAGAAGGACAAGCCGTTCTGGTACATCGACACGCATGCTGGTGCCGGCCTCTACGCGCTGGATCACGAATGGGCGCAGAAGAAGGCCGAATTCGATACCGGCATCGGCCCCTTGTGGCGCGCGGCCGAAGGCGGTGAAACGCTGCCGCCGTTGCTCGATGCGTACCTCGATCAGGTGCGCGAACTGAACCCGAACGGCGCACTCCGGCACTACCCCGGATCGCCGTGGCTGGCGTGGCAGATGCTGCGCGACGCCGATCGCCTGCGCCTGTTCGAGCTGCACAGCTCCGAAATCAAGGTGCTGTCCAACAACTTCCGCGGTGCAGGCCGCAAGGTCATGCTGTACGACGGCGACGGCTTTGCCGGCATCAAGGCGATCCTGCCGCCGCCGCCGCGCCGCGCGCTGGTGCTGATCGACCCGTCCTTCGAAGACAAGCACGACTACGCCCGCACCGTGCAGGCCGTGCAGGACAGCCTGCAGCGCTTTGCCACCGGCATGTATGCGATCTGGTATCCGCAGGTGCAGCGGCGTGAAGCGGCGCAGTTTCCGGCGCGCCTGAAGCAGTTGCGACTCACGGACTGGCTGCACGTCACGCTCACCGTCAGGCGCCCCGTCGAAGGCGGCCTGGGCCTGCACGGCAGCGGCATGTTCATCGTCAACCCGCCGTGGACGCTCAAGGCGCAACTGCAGGAAGCCCTGCCCACGCTGGTGCGCCTGCTCGGCCAGGACGACGGCGCCAAGTTCATGCTGGAAGGCGAATCCAGTTAAGCCATTGGGCGGTGTGACGCCCCGCGTCCCTAGCCATCGTCAAGCGCCGTCTGCGCTGGTACGACGCCAGCGCAGTTCTCCAAATCCACCGCCACCCAGGGCGATGCGCGGGGCCGCCTGCGTGACCCCGCACACCACTGGAGCGCACCGTCCGCGTGGTTTGCGTCGCGTGAATCTCCCCACGCAACCGCACCATCCAGCGCCCTTCCGTTTGGCCGCCTGCTGCGTCTGGCTGCTACCTCGCGAATCTCTCAGCTGACACGTCGCGCAAACTCGCTGGAGAAGACCCGCGTGGAGAGAACGACCTCACCATTGGCGAACGGGAAAACCCAAACGCCCTACCGCCACGTGTGGCCGCGTTTGCATCTGCCGGTGGCGGCGCGCTGTGACGCGCGCATTTCCGCGTGAATTGACAACGTTTGACGGAAAGCCGGCTGCATAAGACCTAACGTTGGATCCGGTTGCACCCGACAAAGACGTGGAAGATGCATTAAATAAGAACAGTGGTTCAAATGGATCATTCTAACGAGCGATGAGCGATGAAATGAAATTCAAAAATTACAGAGTGAGCTGTATCTGGGGGGCGCGCCTGCAAAGCGCTGGAGAGTGTGCCGCTCAGATAAAAGATTTTGTTGGGATTGTGCGGGAAATTCTTCCGGAATTTACCTGGTATTACGACGACTATCGATCGAGGTTCTTTGAATTTCCAGATGACATATCTGAGATTAATAAAAAAGTAATTTCTCCGGTAAATGGAGATAGAAAAGGCGTTCCACTGGATAGAACTTATCCGGAGGTTGGTTTCAGCGCACTTTTATTCAGTTCGAAAAATAATTGTGCAGCAATTCATGCCGGGCTGGGACGTGCCGGCGAAGATGCTTCTAACAATGCGGAAGTCGATTTCCCCAACAAAGGCCCAATCGCCGAAACAATCCTCAACGCCTCCACGCTTGAACGACTGTTCGTCGCCTCCGTGAAGTGCTGGAAGCCGGATTGGGCCTGGATCGACCACACCGACATTAACGACACCGATTTTTCGGTGCCGCCGGTATATTGGTTCGTCTATGGCAACAAGCCAAAGGAGAGCGTGCCATCGTTGCCGGCGCCTGTTGAGGTTCATGCTATCGATTCGCTGGGCACATACATCGTTACGACGCGCGAACTGTACGACCGCACGATCCCTGCGCATCGAGACACAAGTGAAGCGGTAAAGCAGCGGCTGCGGGATGCGAACTGGCTGCCACCTCCAGCTGGCTGAGAGCCCACATGTCACTCCCCTGCCACATGCCCGTGCTACCTAGTCGGGCTTAGACTTGCACTGCGCTGTCCGTGCGCAGCGCCCCTCCCGGCACTCTCGGCAAGATCGGCAGGAGCAACACACCATGAGCGAACGCGACGCAGCGCGTCAGGCGCGCCTGCAGGAAGACCTCCTCGACACGCTGGACGAGGAGCTGGAGATGGAAATCGACGACCACCTGCTCGGCGGCGGCGAGGGCATCAGCGAGGAAGCCCGCGAAACGCGGCGCATGTACTTCCGCGAGCTGTTCCGCCTGCAGGGCGAACTCGTCAAGCTGCAGGACTGGGTGATCGAGACCGGCCACCGGCTCGTCGTGATCTTCGAGGGCCGCGACGCCGCCGGCAAGGGCGGCGCCATCAAGCGCATCACGCAGCGGCTCAACCCGCGCGTGTGCCGCGTGGCCGCGCTGCCGGCGCCCACCAACCGCGAACGCACGCAGTGGTATTTCCAGCGCTACGTAGCGCATCTGCCCGCCGCCGGCGAGATCGTCCTGTTCGATCGCAGCTGGTACAACCGCGCCGGCGTCGAACGCGTGATGGGCTTTTGCACCGACGAGGAATACGAAGAGTTCTTCCGCTCGGTGCCGGAGTTCGAAAAGATGCTCGTGCGCTCCGGCATCCAGATCGTCAAGTACTGGTTCTCCGTTACGGATGAAGAGCAGGAAGTGCGGTTCCAGAGCCGCATCGACGATCCGCTCAAGCAGTGGAAGCTGAGCCCGATGGACCTGGAGAGCCGCCGCCGCTGGGAAGCCTATACACAGGCCAAGGAGGCGATGCTCGAGCGCTCGCACATTCCGGAATCGCCGTGGTGGGTGGTGCTGGCCGACGACAAGAAGCGCGCGCGCCTGAACTGCATCCACCATCTGCTGGGCCAGGTGCCGTATCACCCCGTGCCGCATCCGGCGGTGGTGCTGCCCGAGCGGGTGTATCACGCGGAATACATCCGCCACCCCGTGCCGGAAGAGATGATCGTTCCGAACGTCTACTGACCCGCCGCCGGCCTGCCCCGCGGCCGGCGCCGCTCATAGGGTCGGACGCACCTCGAAGCCGGGCGGCAGGGTTTCGCCATGGGCGGCGCTGGCCACCTCGACTTGCGTGACCTGCGCGGCGTCGGGCCCTTCCCACATCCATTCGCGCATGCGGAGCACGTTCGGCGCGGGGCCCGCCAGGAATGCCTCGACCGTCCCGTCTCGGCGGTTGCGCACCCAGCCGCGCAGGCCGAGCGCGCGGGCCCGCTCGGCGCAGGCCGCGCGATAGCCGACGCCCTGGACGCGGCCCTGTACGGTAACGATCACTTGCGCAATGGCGGACATGGAGGCTCTCCGGGGCAAAAACGCAGGCGATGTGTTGGGCGGAGCATGACAAGGCCGGGTTGTCGCATCTCTGTCACATTTCTGGAATGTGACGTCGTCAGACTGACAACCGCGCGGCGGGGTCCGACGTTACGCAAGGTAAACTAGGCGGCTTGCCGCCGGGTGCCAAGCAACGCTTGTGAAAGCGCTGCGGTCTACCGCGCTCACCACGTACTGCGCCAACTTCCGGCCCGCGCGCCGCTATTGGGTTTTTGGCCCGCGATCCTCGTCCCGGTCATCCACGATGCAGCAAAACGACAACGAAACCACCATCCGGGGCCGCTTCGGTACCAACCTGGGCGTCAATTTCGGCAGCCTGCTGACCGCGCCGCCCAACCGGTTCGACCTGGCATTGCTGCCGATCATCCTGGCCGCCATCGTGCTCGTGGCCTATGCGGCCCGGCAGATGAACGTGCCGTACACGCCCGGCGAGCCGCTCGACGTGAGCCTGGACGTGGCGCAACTGCCCTACTACCTGCTGCGCACCAGCATCCGGATGCTGCTGGCGCTGGGTGCGTCGCTGGCGTTCTCGTTTGCGTTTGCGGCCATCGCGTCGAAGAACCGCACGGCCGAGAAGGTCATGGTGCCGGCGCTCGACATCCTGCAGTCGATCCCGGTGCTCGGCTTCCTGTCGATTACCGTCACGGGCTTCATTGCGCTGTTCCCGGGCAACCTGGTGGGCGTGGAATGCGCGGCCATCTTCGCCATCTTCACGTCGCAGGCGTGGAACATGGCGTTCTCGCTGTACCAGTCGTTCCGTACCATCCCCACCGACCTCGAAGAGGCGGCCACGGTGTTCCGCCTGTCCAAGTGGCAGCGCTTCTGGCGCCTGGAGGTACCGTTCGCCATGCCGGGGCTGCTGTGGAACATGATGATGTCGATGTCGGGCGGCTGGTTCTTCGTGGTGGCGTCGGAAGCGATTTCGGTGTCGGGCCACGACATCAAGCTGCCGGGCATCGGCTCGTACATCTCGCTGGCGATCCAGCAGCAGAACCTGCCGGCCATCGGCTGGGCGATCGTCGCCATGCTGATCGGCATCATCCTGTATGACCAGCTGCTGTTCCGCCCGCTGATTGCCTGGGCAGACCGCTTCCGCTTCGATGCGATGTCTTCCGAGCGCGAGCCGCAATCGTGGCTGCTGGATCTGCTGCGCCGCTCCGAGTGGGTCAAGGCGATGCTCGAACGCGGCGCCGCGCTGGCCGAGCGTACGCTCGCCTGGGGCGCCGACCGCACGCGCCCGACCGCCAGCGCCGGCAGCAGCTTCGTGCGCTTTCCGTGGTCGCACCGGCTGGCCGACGTCATCATCGTCATTGCCGCGCTGGCGGCGGTGGCGCACGTGCTGCAGTTCGTGCGCTCCGAAGTCGGCTGGGCCGAAGTGGGCCACGTCTTCTGGCTGGGCTTCCTGACGATGGTGCGGGTGATCGTGCTGATCGCCCTGGCGGCGCTGGTGTGGGTGCCGATCGGCATCCGCATCGGCCTGAACCCGAACGTCGCGCGCATCGCGCAGCCCGTCGCGCAGTTCCTGGCGGCCTTCCCGGCCAACCTGATGTTCCCGCTGGCGGTGATGCTGATCGCGCGCTTTGCGCTGAATCCCGAGATCTGGTTGTCCCCGCTGATGATCTTCGGCACGCAGTGGTACATCCTGTTCAACGTGATCGCCGGCGCGTCGAGCATCCCGACCGAGCTCAAGCTCGCCGCCCGCAACTTCGGCCTGCGCGGCTGGCTGATGTGGAAGCGGTTCCTGATCCCGGCGGTGTTCCCGAACCTGCTCACCGGCCTGGTGACGGCCGCGGGCGGCTCGTGGAACGCCAGCATCGTCTCCGAATACGTTTCGTGGGGCGACCGCACCCTCACGGCCACGGGCCTGGGCAGCTACATCGCCGAGATGACGGCCAAGGGCGACTTCCCCCGCATTGCATTGGGCATTGGGGTGATGAGCCTCTTCGTGGTCGGTTTCAACCGGCTGCTGTGGAACCGCCTGTACGACATCGCTCAAGAGCGCACCCGCCTCTAAGAACACGCTCAGGATCGTGGCGCTCGCTACGGATCTTGAGCACGTTCCCAGGCGATCTTACCAAGCACAGATAGCAGAGAGCACCAACATGGCAACCACCGGCACGAACAGCGAAAGCGTCATCGAGCTGCGCGGCGTCTCGAAGATTTTCCGCACCGCAGACCACACCGACCGCGCCGTGCTCGAAGGCGTGGACCTCAACCTGCGCCAGGGCGAGATCGTCGCCATGCTGGGCAAATCGGGCTCGGGCAAATCGACGTTGCTTCGCATCATGGCGGGCCTCGTGCGCGCCGATCGCGGCCAGGTACTGTTTCGCGGGCGCGAGTACACCGGCCCCGTGCAGGGCATTGCGATGGTGTTCCAGTCCTTCGCGCTGTTTCCGTGGCTGACGGTGCAGCAGAACGTGGAGCTGGGCCTCGAAGCGCAAGGCGTGCCCAAGGCCGAGCGCGAAGAGCGCGCCGAACAGGCCATCGACCTGATCGGCCTGTCGGGCTTCAACAGCGCCCTGCCGCGCGAACTGTCGGGCGGCATGCGCCAGCGCGTGGGCATTGCGCGCGCGCTCGTCACCGAGCCTGACCTCCTGCTGATGGACGAAGCGTTCTCCGCGCTGGACGTGCTGACCGGCGAGAACCTGCGCGACGAAATGCTCGACCTGTGGGAAGACCGCCGCACCAACATCAAGAGCATCCTCATCGTTTCGCACAACATCGAAGAGGCGGTGATGATGGCGGATCGCATCGTGATCCTGTCGAGCGATCCGGGGCGCATCCGCGCCGAGGTGCGCGTGCCGTTCCCGCGCCCGCGCAACCGCGATTCCGCCGCCGTGCGCAACCTCATCGACGAGGTCTATGGCCTGATGACCTCGCCGCAGCGCGTGGGCGTGCATCTGGGCGTGGAGCCGGCCGCCGAGCAGCTTGCCTACCGCCTGCCCGACGCCGAGATCGGCCAGATGGAGGCCATTCTGGACTTGCTGGTCGAAGCGCCGTTCAACGGCCGCGCCGACCTGCCGCACCTGGCAGAAGAAGCCGGCGTGACCGACGACGACCTGCTGCCCGCGTGCGAAGCGCTGTCCCTGCTGCAACTGGCCACCATCGAGCGCGGCGACATCATCGTCACGCCGTTCGGCAAGACCTACATGGAAACCGAACCGCCCGAGCGCAAGGTGCTGTTCGGCCAGAAGCTGCTGGAGCGCGTGGCCCTGGCCGCGCACATCCGCGCCGAACTGGAAGCCAACGAAGACGGCGAGATCCGCGAAGAGCACGTGCTGCGCGAGCTGGAGGCGTACCTCAAGCCCGAAGAAGCCGAGCGCGTGCTCAAGATCGGCATCGAATGGGGCCGTTACGGCGAGGTGTATGAGTACGTCTACAACACCGGCATGCTGACCCTGCCCCGTGAAGAGCGCGAGGAACGCGAAGAGCGTGAGGCGCAGGAAGGTGGGGATAATCCGGGCTGAGATAGCCGTTAGCAATAGTGCTCGCCTCGTGCTCCACGGGACACAGCACTGCACGTGCATGAGCAAACTCCGATTTGTTCCGCCGCACAGTGCTTCAACGGGAGGTGGCACCCGTATTCGTGGTGCTGCTTCCGTGCCATGCGGGAAAGCGGCCGAAGACTGGAACCACCGGCGGTAACCAACAAGGACTAAGCGCGATAGTACTTGCCGTCACTCTCGCGTGGCCGCTCGGCTTTATGAACGAGCCCGGTAAGGAAGGCTTCGTGCCGATCGAGCGTTACCGCTCACGTTCCAACCGTCCTTGTGCTCCCCTCTGGCGGCTTTCCTCAAGCGTGCTGAACCCCGACCATCGAGTTCACGACGGCCGTCGCCGAGACTAGAACCACAACGGCTGCGTTTGGAACCTTCCCCATGGCGTTCCGAACCCAATGGGATGGCGTTCAGAACGCCATAGGGCCGAGTTTCAGACGCAACAGATCCGGTTCTGAACCTCATACATGACGTTCGGAACGGCAAATGTCCGGTCCCAAACGGCATCCATGACGTGCTGAACATGAAGGTGTCGCGTTCGAAACTGCATCGACGTGGTTCCGGACACGGTCTGCATCAGCATTTTCTGAAAAGCGCTGGCTGGCATTGCGTACGGCGTGGACAGCGTCCACTCTCGCGCAGTCATGCCCCTGAGGCATGACGCTGCCAACCCGTTACAGAGGAATGTGATGTCGCAAAACCTGATTTCGTTTCAGATGAGTGCAACCGATTTGGCCGCCGTGGACGGTGCGCTGAAGACGCTGGAAGACAAGCTCACCGGCTTGATCGACCTGACCATCGAACAGCGTCGGTTTCTGACCAAGATGGCGGCAAATCCGAAGCGTTTGCCCGCACGACGGTGGAGGTGCTCGGCGCCAACCCGAACGTGCTGCCCGCCAACTTCAACATTGCAGAGCTACGCCGCGATCTGACCGCGTTCGACCTGTTGCGCAGCCGTGTGATGCGCCTGGGCCGCATTCACGAACGGATGGCCGATTCGCAACTGGCGCTGGGCAGCGACGTGATGAACGCTGCCTTGGAAGGGTATGCCTTCCTCAAGGTGGCAGGCCACGGTGAGGGGCTGGACGCAGCCCGCAAGGAACTGTCGGCGCGATTTGCCAAATCGTCGAGGAAAAAGGAGGACGCGGTAGGCGTGGAGTGAGGCTCCCAGTGCAAGGAAAACCGCCTTGCGGCGGTTTTCTGCTGAATCCGACCGAAGAATCTAAAGAGGGTCACTCGAAATGAGCACGTCAGACGAGAAGATGCATTACTTGGAAAAAAGCATCTTGTGGAATCCATGGTGGGTCGTTTCAAAAAGCACTTGCACAGCGGTTGATGCGGAAGAGTTTTCTCTCTCCATGAACCGCCCTGCACCCCCGCTACGAGACCAACCGCCGCCGCCACAAAAACCGCCGGAGCCCAAGCGAGCACCGAGGAGCTTGCTCGAAGGGTTCTTGGATTTCAAGGACTGGCTAAATACGCCACCGCCTCCGGAATCGTCCAAACCTGCTGTAGTGACTTCAAGCAAGCCCAAAGTGAAGCCCTTTGACCTTCAAGATATTCCAGATGCACTGGATCGCGTAGGTTGGCCAATGTCAGCAAAACTGCAGAGGAAATGGTTTTCAGGGGAGCTCAACTACGCGACCACTGACGAGGGGGCTGCAATGGGCATCAATCAGAATGGGAAGCCGTTTCCATCAAGCATGGTTGATACGGCCATGTTTAAACTGGATTGGATACTTGGATTTGATCGGGCGCGAAAAAAATATGACGAACTCCTGAATAGGGACTACTTGTTTAGTAGGGCGGCTGTTCGTGTCCTCAAGAATAAGTTTATTGGAAAAGAGTCGTCGGCTAACTATGTTGACCCCTGGCACTTGTGCGGTGCAGATATTCAGAGATGGCATAAAGAATATCAGTTTCAGTTAATAACAGTTGACAGTGGGAATCTGAAGAAATTTGAGATGTTCCTTAGGGGAGTGGCTTGGAAAGACGGAACATTCATGGATGATTTGTATGGGGCGCTAGGCGCCTTTTCGATCAATGCTGCCCTTGGAGAGCATCAATATGTTGTTGACAAAACCGGATGGAGGGGGCGGTTGATTATCAACGAAATTGTTGTCTATATGCGGGATGTTTTTACATTCCATGATCGCTCTGGTGAGATGGGAACTCAGTATTTAGGACATTGGAATAAGCGTGGCTTCATAGTGGTTCCGATTGCAACAGTTGTGGGCGAGTTGACCGAACTGGACTGGTCAAATTATCCGGTCGCTTTGTATAACGCCATATCTGATGCCACGGTTTATTATCCCGTGAGAAACAAGGACTATAGAATTTGGCAGATGAAAAACAAGCAGGGTGGGGACATGGTTTTGTACTCGGATCGCCGGTCGGTGAGGTTGAATCCACCGGAAATAATAGAGTTCGATTTTTCTAATGCGAGATGAAATTGAGGGTAATTAAGGCCATTTTTATTCTTTTTGTCATTGCCCTTGTTGCGCAGTACGCTTTCTTTGTCAGGAGTCGGGTATATACCAGTGAGTGCAGGAGGGAGGTGGATGACCTTCGTCGATATATTGGCGAGACTTGCTATCTTCCTTACCGAGACGGTGCGTTGTTCAGGCTGTATGACGCAAAAACGAACAAGCTAATCGCGGAGAGGACATATAGTGATATCCACCCGCAAATGCTCTTTGATGGGGACCGTGTTTATTACCATCGTGGAGTCTCTCCGGAGGAGTACGTGCCGCTGCCGCCGACATTGCTAGATCGCCTCAGAGCCAAGCTTCCATGACCAAAAAAGTGGTGGGGCGCTGAGCCTCCTGCAACCGGCGACCATCGAACGCGGCGTAAGAGCACGTTGCCACTGACGTCAGAAGAGCCGCTCGATGCGGCTCTTTTTCATAGTCGCTACCGTTTGTAACCCCCGTCAACGCCGCCGCGAACCACGCCGTTTTGCGTGTGCGGGCATCGATTCTCGCAAGCCCGCCCGCTCCAGCCTTCCCCCCGCCAGCCGTCCTTTGCCGCCCCGTGCCGGAGGTCGAAATGCGTCGTGCGTACATTCGAACGTTGTTAGCCGTTTCGCTGGCCGTCGGCGCAGGCTTCGGCCTGGTGCATGCAGCCCGCGCCTGTGAGATTCCTGCACCTGTCCAGACGATCGATCCACCCGGCTTTTACGACGACGCAGCCGGCTATGCGCGCGACGTGAAACCCATGCGCAATTTCATCGCGCACCTCAACGCCTCAGCCGACAAGGGCGATTGGACCTGCGCCCTGAGCCAGCTGCGAACCTGGGCCGATGCCGACGCGCTGATGGGCAAGATTTCCGGCTATCAGGGCCACTACGAGCGATCGTGGGCCGGAACGGATTTCGCCATGGTGCTGCTGCGCATGCCGAGCGACATCCGCAGGCGAAACCAGGCGAGCTGGACGCCATCGCACCGTGGCTCGAACGCATCGCGATCGCCACACGCAACGCCGAGGCGATCAATCATCTGCATAACAACCTGGTGTATTGGGCCGGCCTCAACCTGATTGCCATCGGCACCGCAACCGACAACAGCGACCTGATCAACTCCGGACTCCTGCGCGTTCGCGAGGGCATCCGCGATATCGGCCCGGACGGCGCGCTCGCACGCGAGGTCAAGCGCGGGGACCGTGCGCTGCACTACCACACGTTCGCGCTCATTCCGCTGGTGTTTGCCGCCGAGCTGGTGCAGCGGCGCCATATCGATCTGTACCGCGAGAACGACCACGCGATCGACCGCCTGGCGAATCTCGTGATCAACGCGGTGATCGACCCGGCGAGCTTCGAGAAAATCACGCCGATCAAGCAGCAGCTGTTTCCGTGGACTTTCCAGGATGAGCTGTGCTGGATGGAGCCCTACTATGCCCACGTGCGAGCCCCACGCCTGCCTGCGCTGATTGCGCCACGCCGCCCGTTTTCGGAATGGCGGCTTGGCGGCAACGTGACGGCGGCGTGGGGCGCGGAGCTGCCCGGCCGTTGACGAGGCGGCGGCGCTTGCAAGGGGCGCCCCTTCTTTTCCACCGTGCAACGTTGCAGCACACAGCGTTTGCCCCCTACCAGCCATTCCCTACGCCCCTAAGCCCCGCGCCCATCGACATGTGGTATGAGGCTTGCATAACACTTCGCAAACAACATCCGGGGCAAGGGGGCCGTGGTATGCAGGCGCGTTACGCGTGGTCGATGGGGGCACTGTGGGGCCTGTGCTGGACATGGGGCCATTCAGGCATCGCTCATGCGGGCGGTCTTCAGCAGCCGGAATTTCAGCTTGAGGCCGTCACGGTCAGTGGTTCTGCAGGCGCCGCGTCCGCCACGGGCGAGGCCGCCAACCAAGGCTATGTGCCGCGCGCCCAGTTGGAGAATCGCCCCCTGCTGCGGCCGGGGGAATTGCTGGAGAGCGTGCCCGGCCTGATCGTCACGCAGCACAGCGGCGACGGCAAGGCCAACCAATACTTCCTGCGCGGCTTCAACCTCGATCACGGAACGGATCTCGCCACCACGGTGGCCGGCATGCCGGTCAACATGCGTACGCACGCGCACGGCCAGGGCTACACCGATCTGAACTTCGTCATCCCTGAACTGGTAGACGGCATTGCCTACAAGAAAGGCACCAGCTTTGCGGAAGAAGGCGACTTCTCCGCCGCCGGTGCAGTCCGGATGGACTACGTGAGCCGTCTGCCGCAGGGCATCGCGCAGCTGGAGCTGGGAGAGCACAACTACCGGCGCGGCCTGCTGGCCAACTGCAGCACGGTCGGCACCGGCACGCTGCTCTATGGCTTCGAATGGCTGGGCGAGAACGGCCCGTGGACCGTGCCCGAAGGCGTGCACAAGCTCAATGGCGTGCTGCGCTACACCGTGCCGCTGGGCGGCGGCGAGCGCGTCAGCGTGACGGGCATGGCGTACAAGAACGCGTGGCAATCCACCGACCAGGTGCCGTTGCGCGCCATCAACGAAGGGCTGATTCCGCGCTTTGGTGCAATCGATCCGAGCGATGGCGGCGCGGCGTCCCGCTACAGCCTCTCGGCCGACTGGCTGCGGCCGCTTGCCGATGGGGTGTTCAAGGCCAACGCCTACGTCATCAAGAGCCGGCTGCAGCTGTTCTCCAACTTTACGTATGCGCTCAACAACCCCGAGCAAGGCGACCAGTTCGAGCAGTTCGAGAACCGCGTCACCACCGGCGTGAATGCATCGCGCACGTGGCTGGGCAGCGTTGCCGGGCGTGAGAGCGAAACGGAAGTCGGCTCGCAGACGCGCTTTGACCGGCTGGACCCGATCCGCCTGACCAACACGCAGGCGCGGCAACCGTACGCGCTGGTACGCAGCGACACCGTGAACGAAACCAGCACCGCGCTCTACGTGCGCAACAGCACGCAGTGGCTGCCGTGGCTGCGCACCATCGCCGGTGTGCGGGCCGATCAGTTTTGGTACAGCGTCGCCAGCAGCAACCCGCTCAATTCGGGCAATGGAACGGACCCCATCGTGAGCCCCAAGCTGAGCGTCGTGCTGTCGCCCACGGCGCGTACCGATGTGTTCATGAACTGGGGCCGGGGCTATCACAGCAATGACGTGCGCGGCGCGACCACCACCGTCGATCCGGTGAGCGCAGACCCGGTGCAGAAGGTGTCGGTGCTCGTCCCCGCCACCGGCTACGAGGTCGGCCTGCGCACGCGGGCGCTTGCCCCCAACCTGCAGCTTTCCGCGTCGTTGTGGCGGTTGGACATCGGCTCTGAACTTGTTTTCTCGGGCGACACCGGCACCACCGAGCCCAGCCGCCCGAGCCGCCGCACGGGCGTGGAACTCGCGGCCTACTACACACCGCTGCCCGAACTGATTCTGGATGCGGATGCGGCCTTCTCGCGCGCGCGCTTTCGCGACAGCAACCCGGCAGGCGACACCATCCCCGAGGCCATCCAGACCACCGCTTCGGCCGGCGTGTCGTGGGTGCACGACCGCTGGATGCTTGGCGCACGGCTGCGCTACTTCGGCCCGCGCCCGCTCGTTGAAGACAACAGCGTGCGATCGGCATCGTCGTTCCTGGTCAACCTCAAGCTGGGTTACCGGCTGCAGAAGAACGTGCGCGTGTTCGTCGAGGTGCTCAATGTGCTCAACAAGCAAGTGAACGACATCGACTACTACTACGCATCCCTGCTCAAGGGCGAGGCGTCACCGCTGGATGCCAATGGCGTGGCAACGGGCATCAATGACCGCCACATTCATCCCGCCGAGCCACGCACCGTGCGCGCCGGTGTGGTGTGGAATTTCTAGATCGACAAAGATGGCTGCGCCTGCCGTCTCCCCGCGGCACAATCAGCGCTTCAACTTCATCGCCAGGAATTCTCATGAGAAGGCGTTCGACCGTCGGCTTGTTGCGTCACCTGTTCATTGTTGTTACCGCCGTTGCCGCCGTGGCGTTGGCACTGCCCGCATCGGCGCAGCAAATCGTCAACGATCTCTCGGCACAACCCACCGGCCGCATTCACTTCAACAGCGCCACGCCCAAGAGCAAATGGGAGCTGGTGCATCGCAAGTTCGACAAGACGCCCACGCCCATCTGGGGCACGCTGTATCTGCCCGAGAACCTCCAGGGCCGGGTGCCAGCGATGGTGATTTCGCATGGCTCCGCCGGGCCGCAGCAGAAAGATGTCGACCGGTGGGTGCGGCTCTTCAACCAGATGGGCATGGCCGCGTTCGTGGTGGATTCGTATGGCCCGCGCGGCATTGCCAACACGATGGACAACCAATCGCAGCTCAACCCCGCCGCCAATGACGCCGATGCGCTGTTCGCGCTCAAGCTGCTGAGCACCGACCCGCGCATCGACCCGAAGCGCATCGGGCAGATCGGTTTTTCGCGCGGCGGCGGTGTGGCACTGGACATGACACTCGACGCGTTCCGCAAAGGCGTCATCGATGACGACACGCGGTTTGCGGCGCTCATCGGCTTCTACCCCGGGTGTTCGGCGCTCTGGTGGGAGGTCCCGCCGCCATCGCTGTCCGGCGCCCCGCTGATGCTCGCGCTGGGCGAGAAAGACGACTACACGCCCGCGCAGCTCTGCCGCAACGCGGCGGAGGTCATGCAGCGTGACGGCCAGACCGTCGATGTGCATGTCTACCCCGGCGCGTATCACGACTTCGACAGCACGCGTGCGTACTTCAAGTACTTTCCGGGTGCCACCACGGCGCGCGATTGTCCGCAGACCCTGATCGACGTGCAGCACGATGCGTACTACCGGCTGCAGAGCGGCGAGAAATACCCCAACCTGCAGGCCATGGAGGCCGACTACAAGCGCTGCACCGTGCGGGGCGTTTCCACGGGCGCCAACCTGCAGCAAGCTGAGCGCGCCGAGGCGGACGTCAGAGCGTTCCTGACCAACGCCATGAACCTCCCGCCGCGCTGATGTAGGAACCTCTACAAGATTGCAGCGGTTATGACGTACGCCTATGCTGCCGTCATGACCGCCTCGCCCGATTCCTGGCTGCTGCTGATCGTCAGCCTGCCGACCGCCCGCGCCACCGCGCGCATGCGCATCTGGCGCGCCATCAAGGCGATCGGCTGTGCGGCGCTGCGCGATGGCGTCTACCTGCTGCCTGCGCGCGCCGAGCATGCCGCCCAGCTCAACGACCTGGCAGACGAGACGCTGCAGGAAGACGGCCAGGCCTGGGTGCTGCGCCTGCAGGCCGGCGACGCGGCGGAAGACGCGGCCTACCGCGCCCTGTTCGACCGGTCACCCGACTACGCCGAGTGGCTGGCCGAGCTGTCCGAAGCGCGCAAGACGCTCCCCGACCTGCCCGCCGCCGAGCGCAACCGGCTGCTGCGCCGCCATGCCCGCGCCTACGAGGCCATCCGCAAGATCGACTTCTTCTCCAATGAAGCGACCGTGCGTGCCGATGCGCAATGGCGCGACTTTGCCGCGGCGGTCGAAGCCACACACTCGCCGGGCGAACCGCGCGCCGCCGCGGGCAGCATCCCCCGCCGCGATCGCACCCAATATCAGGGCCGCCTGTGGGCCACCCGCCGGCACCTGTGGGTGGACCGCGTTGCCAGCGCCTGGCTCATCCAGCGCTTCATCGATCCGCACGCCCGCTTCCTGTGGCTCGACAGCCCGGCCGATTGCCCCGCCGATGCGCTCGGCTTCGACTTTGACGGTGCCGCCTTCACGCATGTTGGCGAACGCGTTTCGTTCGAGGTGCTCGTCGCCAGCTTTGGGCTCGACGACGATGCCGGCCTCGCGCGCCTGGGCGCCATGGTGCATGCGCTCGATGTGGGCGGCGCGGCCACGCCGGAAGCCGGCGGGTTCGAAGCCATCCTGGCAGGCGCTCGCAAGCGCGTGGCGGACGACGATGCCCTGCTTGCAGAGATCGGCACCGTGCTCGATTCGTTGTATGTGCATTTTTCCGGCAGCCGCAAGCCGTGACGGCTGTCACCCCTTGCAGCCACCCCTTTAGGTCACCCATGAACACTGCCCTTGAACGCCCCACCTACACGCTGCGGCAACTGCTGCTGTATTTCCTCCGGCTTGGCGCATTGGGCTTTGGCGGCCCCGTAGCGCTGGCCGGCTACATGCGCCGCGATCTGGTCGATGCCCGTCAGTGGATTACCGAAGCGGACTACAAGGAAGGCCTCGCGCTGGCCCAGCTCGCACCGGGGCCGCTGGCCGCGCAACTGGCCATCTACCTTGGCTATGTGCACTACCGCATCGTCGGCGCCACGCTGGTCGGCATTGCATTCGTGCTGCCGTCGTTCCTGATGGTGGTGGCGTTGGGGTGGGCCTATACGCGCTTTGGCGGCCTGACGTGGATGCAGTCGGTGTTCTACGGCGTGGGCGCAGCGGTGATCGGCATCATCGCCATCAGTGCGCACAAGCTCACCACCAAGAGCGTCGGCAAAGACAAGCTGCTGTGGGCCATCTACCTCTTGCTTGCGGCGGTGACGGTCGTGACGGAATCCGAAGTGGCGTGGCTCTTTCTGGCCGCCGGTGTGCTGGTGTGGTTCTGGCGCACACCGCCCCGGTGGTTGCGCCAGGGCCGCACGAACGCCATCGCGGCTGCCCCGGTCGCGGCCGCCAGCAGCCTGCTGGGCACGGTGGACTGGCCGCTGCTCTCGCAGCTGGGCGCGTTCTTCGCCAAGGCCGGCGCATTCGTCTTCGGCTCGGGGCTGGCCATCGTGCCGTTCCTCTACGGCGGCGTGGTCACGGAGCACCACTGGCTCAATGAAAAGCAGTTCGTCGACGCGGTGGCCGTGGCAATGATCACGCCCGGCCCGGTGGTCATCACCGTCGGCTTTATCGGCTACCTGGTGGCGGGCCTGCCCGGTGCGTGCGTGGCCGCGCTCGGCACGTTCCTGCCGTGCTACCTCTTCACCATCCTCCCGGCGCCGTACTTCAAGAAATACGGCAAGCTGCCCTCCATCCTCGCGTTTGTGGACGGCGTGACGGCGGCCGCCGTGGGCGCCATTACCGGCGCGGTCATCGTGCTGGCCAAGCGCTCCATCGTCGATGTCCCGACGGCGCTGCTGGCCGTGGCGACGGTGCTGCTGCTCGTGAAGTTCAAGAAGCTGCCCGAACCGGTGATCGTGGCGGGGGCGGCGTTGCTTGGCCTGGCGCTGTATCCGCTGCTGCATCGCTGATCCGGGGCCGCGCGGTAACCCGCGAAGCGTGGAGTGGCAGAGAGCGGCGCCCCGCACTCAATGCCGGTGCCCGGCGCGGACAATGCCCTGTCCCCAGTTGCCGTGCTGGCGCCCCACGCGTCTGCGCGCCGACGCGCCGACCTGCCTGTGGCGGCACCTCCCGCAGCGAGGTGGCTCGCTGCACCATCGCGGGGCATATGCACATGCCGAAAATATCGTTCGATTGCGGCCTCGCCTGTGACAGGATCACGTCACACGCCCGCTACCCGCGGGCGGATTTCATTCCCGCATCCACGAAAAATCCACGAGGTTTCTCCATGTCCCTGTTCACCCGTCTCGCCCGCGCGGCCGTACCCGCCGTCGCATTCGCCGTGGCCGCCGCCGCCCATGCCGACACCAAGCAGATCAAGCTCGGCACCATGAGCGGCCCCGACGCGCAGATCTGGGAAGTCGTGCAGAAGGTCGCCAAGAAGGACGGCCTGGACGTCAAGATCATCGAATTCAACGACTACGCCCAGCCCAACCCTGCCCTCGACGCCGGCGACCTTGACGCCAACGGCTTCCAGCACCAGCCCTTCCTCGACAGCCAGATCAAGGCGCGCGGCTACAAGATCGTCAACGTCGGCCTGACCTACGTGGCGCCGATGGGCTTCTACTCGAAGAAGGTGAAGTCGCTGGCGCAGCTCAGGGAAGGCGCCAAGGTCGGCATCCAGAACGACCCATCCAACGGCAATCGGGCGCTGCTCCTGCTGCAGAAGGCCGGCGTGATCAAGCTCAAGGCCGGCGTCGGCACCAACGGCAACAACGCCACGCCGCGCGATGTGGTCGAGAACCCGAAGAAGATCAAGCTGGTGGAGCTGGACTCGGCGCAGCTGCCGCGCTCGCTCGATGACCTCGATGCCGCTTCCATCAACACCGACTACGCCGTCAAGAACGGTCTGACCCCCGCGAAGGACGCGATTGCGCTCGAAGACCGCCAGGGCCCGTACGCCAACCTGATCGCCGTGCGCGAGAAAGACAAGAACCAGCCGTGGGTGAAGACGCTGGTGCATGCGTACCAGTCGGAGGAGGTGCGCAAGTTCATCGACACGCAATTCAAGGGCGCGATCCTGCCTGCGTTCTGATCGGCGCTGAAAAAGTAAGCGAGTACTTCGTACCCGATTTGTTTCAGCTGTGGCGAGCCGGTGGGCAACGCATTCCCAGGGCCCGCCGCGCTGTTTGTTGCGTTGCGCCATGGTGTGACTGTTGCGATCGTTTCCGCCCTCCGTGGCGCCTTGACAACGCTTTGCTCCATTACGTAGTTCTACGTTATTGCAACGCAGCAAACGATTCGCTATAGTAGGAACTGTCTCCTCCACCCTCCTTGGTGGATTGTGGCCCGAGCACCTAGTGCTCGGGCTTTTTTCTTTGCGGCGGCGGATGCCGCTGCCTTGTCTTCTCGCCGGTTCCGGCTACGCTGTCTCTCATCACTCCATGCCCGCACCGTTGCCGGATCGCAACGCGCACGACCGTTCAAGCGGGTGCTTTGAGCCGCGCTTCCAATGTCGGCGCTGACGGCGCGGGCAGCTGCCGGAAAGCGGTTCGTGCGTCACTCAAATGTTGTGAATCGGTGTTTATCCACGGCGTTCATGCGCCTAACATCGCGGAACTGCGTCGGTTTTTGTCCTACAAGCGATTCGGCCGCATCCGGACAGTCCGACGCCTTCCCCTCCACTACACTTCATCTTGCTCTCTCTTTAGAGAGCACTCCCCCCCTTTTGAGCCCGCCCCTGTTGCGGGCTTCATTTTTTTCGGGCACGATTTCCTGCATCTTGGCGCCGTCGACACCGGCGCCGGAGCTCAAAAGGTTGGGGGAAATCGCTCAAGGCCCGCGCAGTTGAAAAGCTGCGCGGGCTTTGTTTTTTCTGACCCTTGCGCCTGACAAGGGCGTCGCACAGTGCTTCAATGGCGGATCACGGCGGACGCTGCACGGCGCAAACGGGATGGGCCCCGCCATATCGACAAGAACGAGGACGGCCGATGGAAGGTTTCGCGCAACTCGCCGTGCTGGTGGTCGACGACCATCCGGTACAACGGGCCGCCGCCCGGCAATTGCTCCATACGCTTGGCGTGCAGCAGATCCTGACCGCATGCGATGGCCGCGAGGCGCTCTACCTGCTGGAACTCTGTCACGTCGACCTCGTGCTGTGCGACATCGACATGCCCGGCATGAACGGCCCCGAACTCATGGAGCAGATGCGCCTGCGCCAGGGTCGCGTGTTTCCGCGCCAGGCGCCCGTGTGGGCGTGGGTGAGCGCCATGGACGCGCCGATCGTCGAATCGCACGTGAGCCTCGCGGATGCCGTGGGCCTGGCCCAGACGCATGGCATCCACAAGCCGCTGCGGCCCGCGCATGTGCTGCCCCTGCTGGAGGCCGCCGCCGCGCGCGAGCGCGATCCTGCGCCGCCGGCGCCCGCGGCCGTGCCACGTTTTTCCGACGACGAACTCGCCGCGCTGATCGGTGAGACGCCCGAGCAGATCGAGCTGGTGCTGCAGCCCCAGCATGATCTCGCGAGCAACCAGATCGTCGGGGCGGAGGCGCTGTGCCGCTGGATCCATCCGACACACGGGCGCGTATCGCCCGCCGCCTTCGTGCCGCGACTGGAGGCGCTGGGCCTGGCCGACGGCCTCTTCTTTCACATGCTCGAGCGGTGCGTGCGCGTGCAACAGGCGCTCGCCGCGCAGGCGCATGGGGTGTCCATTGGCGTGAATGCGTCCGCCGCGACGCTGGGCCGCGCGGGCACCGTGGACCGCATCGAGGCGACCGTGCGCGGAGCGCGCATAGCGCCCGGCGCCATCGCCATTGAACTGACCGAGGATTCCCTGGTGCCCGACGCGACGCAGCTCACCATCGCGCTGAACCGGCTGCGCCTGATGGGACATCCGCTTGCGATCGATGATTTTGGCGTCGGGATCGCCACGCTCAAGCTGCTGGCCGACCTGCCCTTCAACATCCTCAAGATCGACCGCTCGTTCACGGCAGCGGTGGACCAGAGCAGCCAGCGCGGCGTGATCTGCCGCACGATGATCGAGCTGGCGCGCGCGCTGCAGCTCGAGTGCATTGCCGAAGGCGTGGAGACCGAAGCGCAGCGCCAGACCTTGCGGGCGCTGGGCTGCGCGACGGGCCAGGGGTATCTGTGGGCCGCGCCGCTGTCGGTGACGGCATTTCTTGCGCATGTGCAGGCGGCCGGCTAGCCGATGGCGGCATCGCGTTTAGTTTTGTGCAGCCCTGATTGAAACAGCTTCTGCCCCGAAACGTTACGACGGGGCCAAAGTAGGACTGGTCTGATCCCGAGCGGTGCGCGGGCTCAGTAAGGTACCGGCACTCCTTTGCCGCTTCACCCGATTCCATGACGGCCCCAGTCCGCCCCTTCCCTCTGCTGGCCCAGCGCCATGCACGAGCGCAGGCCGTAGCGCCTGCCCAGGCCGATTGCGCTTGCCGCCGCCGTGCACGGCGGTGCCCGCTGTCGTGCGGGCACGGTTGAGGGCCCGCCATGTCTGCGTTCCTGTCGATCGTGGCGGCCGATGATCATCCGGTGATCCTCATGGGGCTGACCGCCGCCCTGGCGCGGTTTCCGCAACTGCGTGTCGTGGCGCAGGCCCATGACGGGCGCGAACTCCTGCAGGTGCTCCGCCATATCGACTGCCAGGTCGTCGTCACCGACTACAACATGGGCGGCGACCCGGCCTGCGATGCCATGCGACTGCTGACCCGCCTGCGTAAGCTGCAGCCCAGGCGTGCCGTCGTGGTCTGCACGATGGTCGACAATCCCGCCCTGCTGCGTGCGATGCAGGATGCCGGCGTGATGGGCCTCGTCAGCAAGAACGACGACCTGATCCACGTCGGCCACGCCGTCATGGCAACGGCGCGCGGCGTGCGTTACTACAGCCCGGGGATCGCCCAAGACGTCCGCCTGGGCTCCAGCGTGCAGGAGGCCTACGGACGACTGAGCGTGCGTGAGCGTGAAGTCATTCAACTGTACGCGCGCGGTATGGCCCTGTCGGAGATTGCAAAGCAGCTCGGCTCGAGCATCAAGACCGTCAGCTCGCAGAAGACCATGGCGCTGCGCAAGCTCGGCCTGGCGCGCGACACCGAGCTGTTTCAGTACATGCGGACCCAGGCCATCTCGCTGGTCCGCTAAGCGCTGCGCCCGGTAGCCTGGCGGCGCATCGGCAGCGCGTCGGTGCGGGCCGCGACGGGGCGGGGAGCCCGCGCCGGTTCTGCCCCCGCCAACCAGCGGAACAGCGGTGTCGCCAACAGCGCGCCGGCCAGTTGCGCCAGCATGTAGCCGGGCACGTCTTCAGGGCGGATGCCCGAGGGGCCGTCGGTCAGCGCGCACGCGAACGCCAATGCCGGGTTGGCCAGCGACGAAGACGACGTGAACCAATACCCCGCCGCGATATAGGCGGCCACCACCGCCGGCAGGTGCCGGGGCGCATGACGCCCGCACGCAATGCCCGCCCCGATGAGGCCGAAGGTTGCCAACGCCTCACTCCACCACAGCGCGCCGCCCGTGGCCGCATGCGTGCCTGCCGACCACACGGCCATGCCATACATGGCATGCATCGCGGCCACCCCGAGCGCCGCGCCCACCGTCTGCGCCGCGACGTACGCCAACGCTTCACGCGCGCGCAAGCCGCCCTGCAGTGCCGCCGACAACGTCACCGCCGGGTTCAGGTGCGCGCCCGACACCGGCGCAAACACCGTCAGCAGTGCCAGCAGGCCCGCGCCGCCGGCCAGCGATTGCGCCAGCAGCGTCCACGTGGCATCGCCGCTGGAGATGCGGTTTGCGTGGATGCCCGTGCCGATCACCACCGCGATCAGCAGCGCCGTGCCCAGCGCCTCAGCAACGACGCGGCGCGCCAGCGAAACGGCGGACGGCGCCGGAGAACTCGCCGACGCAGCGGCGCGAAGCGGGGAAACGGTAGCCATGAGCGGGGGAAGGCGGACGATGCCAAATGCATCGCGCGGGAGTGTGGAACCTTCGCCCATGCCGATCAATGCACGCCGGCGCGTTTGTGCCGCGCGCCGGAGTATCGAATGCCCCGGCTCAGGCCGGGTTTGCCGCGCCGGCGGCAGACAGGCGGCGCTGGTGCGCGCCCAACCGTGCAAAGCCGATCGCCGCCGCCGCCAGGGCGGCCAGCATGGCGACGCAGCCGGCGATGGTGCCGCGCGCGATGCCCGCGCCGCCGTCTGCGGCGAACGTGAAGTACAACCCGCCGATACACGCGACGCCCAGCGCGCCTGCCACCTGCTGCGTGGTGATGAGCAACCCCGCCGCGGCCCCCGCCTGCGCCCGCGCCACGCCCGTCAGCACCAGGCCGATCAGCGGGACCACGACAAGGCCTTGCCCCGCCCCGTACAGCGCCACGGCAATGCCGATCAGCGTCATGCCCGGCGCAGCGGGATGCGACCAGTCAGCGCCAAAGCCGGACACCAGCACCAGCAGGCCCAGCGCCATCAACGCGAGCCCGCCCAGCATGGCGCGCACGCCGTGGCGCCGTACCAGCGCGTTGGCCACCCGCGACGTGCCCAGGAACGCGATCGCCAGCGGCAGGATCGCCACGCCCATCTGCAGCGCAGACAGCCGCCGCCCGTTCTGCAGATACAGCGTCAGCACCAGGAAGAACGCCATCATGCCGATGTAGTGCAGGCCCGACGCCGTCAGCCCCGTCATGAAGGCGCGATGCTGCAGCAACGCCGGCGGCAGCAGCGGCGTGCCGCCGGCGCGGTCGACGCGCGCTTCGAGCCGCTGGAACGTTGCCACGCCGAGTACGCCCGCGGCGAGCATCGCCAGCGTCCACCCCGGCCAGTGCAGCTCACGGCCGAACAGCAGCGGTACCAGCACGGCGGCCACGCTCGCGGCCATCCAGGCGACGCCGGCGGTGTCCAGGCGCACCGGCGTGGTTGCCGCCGGTCGCGGGATCCAGCGCCAGCCGAGCAGCGCCGCGGCCAGCCCCACCGGCACGTTGATCAGGAAGGCTGAGCGCCAGCCCAGCCCTGCGATATCTGCGCTGGTGAGCGCGCCGCCCACCAGCAGCCCGGCCGCGCCGCCGGTGCCCATCACCAGCCCGAAGATCGACAGCGCGCGGTCGCGCTCCGTGCCGGCAAAGAGCGCCTGCACGCTCGCCAGCACCTGCGGCACCATCATCGCGGCGGACAGACCTTGCGCAAAGCGCCACGCGATGAGCGCGGCCGCGCTGGCCCCCAGCCCGCAACCGGCCGAGGTGGCGGTAAAGGCGATGAGCCCGAGCAGGAACACGCGCCGCCGCCCGAACAGGTCGCCCAGCCGGCCGCCGGTGATAAGCAGGATCGCGTAGCCGAGCTGGTAGACGGCCAGCACCGCCTCCAGTTGCGCGGGCGTGGCGTGCAGGCTCGTGCGGATGCTGGGGATCGCCACATTGGCGATGAACGCATCGACGATGAACATGAATTGCGCCGTCACCATCACACCAAAGGCAAGCCAGCGGCGCGGTTCCGATGCGGAAGAGGAGGAAGAAACGTGGGTCACGATCGGCTCCGGAAAAGAGAGGTGATCGCAGCGTAGGCGCCCGTGCCGATTCGATGCAGAGCTAGGATTAACCTAGGATTGGGCTGTCCCTCCCACCTTCGCGCGCGCTTGTGTGTAATACCGTCATGGACGATTTCACTGCAGACCTGGCTCCCTTCCCCGCCTCGCCGCGCAACGAGCTGGGCGAGTTCCTGCGCAGCCGCCGCGGCCAGTTGCGCCCGCAGGATGTGGGGCTACCCGAGGGTGGCGGCCGCCGCCGCACCGCCGGCCTGCGCCGCGAAGAAGTGGCGCAGCTCGCCAACATCAGCATCGACTGGTATGTGCGCATCGAACAGGGGCGCGACGTGCGGCCTTCGGTGGCGACGATCGAGGCGATCGGCCGCGCGCTGAAGCTGTCGTCGGACGAGCGCGCCCACATGCGCGGGCTGGCGCGGGCCGAATCGGTCTTCCCGGGCACCCCGGTGCGCTCATTGATGGAGGATGTGCCCGACGTGCTGCGCCGCGCCGTCGCCGGCATGGCCCTGCCCGCGCACGTGCGCAGTTACCGTACCGACCTGCTGTGCTGGAACGATGCCGCGTCGCAGCTGTTCATGGATTTCGGCACGATGCCGCCGGAAGACCGCAACGCGCTGGTCTACATGTTCCTGTATGCCAACGCGCGCGAGCGCTTTGTCGAGTGGGAGAGCGAGGCGCGCCGCATGCTGGCGAAGTTTCGCGCGGTGTACGACCCGCATGCCGACGACCTCGTCCTCGTGGCGCTGGTCGACCGGCTGCGCACCGAGAGCCGCGAGTTCGACACCTGGTGGCGCCAGCATGAAGTCCGCGCCGCCCGCGCCGAGCACAAGCTGATCCGCACGCCGGGCGGCAAGGTCGTCCGCTACGACTACATCGGCCTGCCGGTGATGGAAGACCCGCGGCTGCGCCTCGTGATGTATGTACCGAGGGAAGACGGCGGCGCTTAATCCGTCAACGCCGCGAGGATGGTTTCGGTGCTGCGCACCCGGCCCAGGCGCGGAAAGACGTGCTCGACCGACGAACGGTGCAGCGCGGCATCGTTCGAGCTCATCGCATCTTCGGCCAGCACCAGCGCGTAGCCGTGTTCCCATGCGGCCCGCGCGGTCGATTCCACGCCCACATGCGTCGAGATACCGCCCAGCACGATGGTGGTGACGCCGCGGCGGCGCAATTGCAGGTCGAGCTCGGTGCCGTAGAACGCGCCCCACTGGCGCTTGGTGATCTGGATGTCGGTGGCTGCGACTTCCAGCTCGGCGGGCTGTTCCCACCATTGCGGCGGCAGGCCGCCCGGCTGCGTGGGTGTGGGGCGGTCGACGGGCTGGCGCGGCGCATCAGCGTAGTCGGCCGCCCAACCCACGCGCACGAGCACCACGGGCGCACCCAGCTCGCGAAAGCGCTTGGCCAACTTGGCGGACGCGCCCAATACCTGGTCGGCCGTATGCGGCCCTTGCGCGAACGGCAGGATGCCGCGTTGCAGGTCGATCAGCACCAGCGCGGTGGTCTTCGCAGACAGGGCAGACAGGGTTTGCAGCGGTTCGGACATCAGGGGCTCCAGGCAATCGGGTTTACGGACGGCGGATGACACACGTTGCCGTGGCATGCGCGAGCAACGTGCCGTCCTGCGTCTTGAGCGTGCCCTCCGACACGCCGATCGTGCGCGAGACATGCAGCACGCGCCCAACGGCCACCAGCGGTGTATCCACCGGTACGGCCTTCACCATCTTCACGTTCAGGTCGACCGTGCCGTAACCGACGCCGGCTTCCAGCATCGAATGCACGGCGCAGCCCGTTACGGAATCGAGCACCGTCGCCGCAAAGCCGCCGTGCACACCGCCCAGCGGATTGAGGTGGCGTTTGTCGGCCTGGGCGGTGAAGTGCACGGTGCCTGCTTCGATGGAATCCATCGTCATCGGGATGGTTTCGCTGATGGACGCGCGCGGCAGCTCGCCGTGCGACATGGCCTGCAGCAATTGCAGGCCGGTCATTTGGGACGGGTGCATGGGGAAGGTCTGGTGGAGTTGGGGTGAGGTGACTCGACACTCTACCGCGAGCCTGATTGCCGGGGCTGCAATGCGTTGCATTGGACGACGCAACAACGCGCGCCTGCCCATGCCCCAATGCGGGTAGACCCTAACGTTGCGCGCACGCCGACGCGAAAGGCTCCAGAAAGGTGGCCCCTTCTACGCTCGCCCAGCGATTGCATCGGCGGCCTGACCCACCGCCGTCGCGCGTTTTCCGAAGCCGGCACCACGACCGGACACCATCACCCACAAAGGAAGGAGACTTCAATGTCCCGCATCAAGTTTGCCCTTGCGGCAACAGCGGCTGCGGCGGCCACGCTGGCCACCGGCGCCCACGCCCAGTCGTCGAACGTGACGCTCTACGGGCTGATCGACACCACCATCAGCACCGTCAACAACGCCAATGCCTCGGGCGCGCGCCTGACCGGCTTCCAGGTGCCCTGGTTCTCCGGCAGCCGCTGGGGCCTGACCGGCAAGGAAGACCTGGGCAACGGTCTGTCGGCCATCTTCAAGCTGGAATCGGAATTCGAAACGCCCACCGGCAACATGGACACCCCGGGGGTGCTGTTCAACCGTGATGCGTGGGTGGGTTTGTCGAGCGAATCGCTCGGTAAGCTGACCTTTGGCCGCCAGAACGCGATTGCGCGCGATGTGTCGGGCATCTACGGCGACCCGTACACCAGCGCCACCGTCACGCTGGACGAAGGCGGCTACACCAACGTCAACAACTTCAAGCAACTGATCTTCTACGCAGGTAGCGCCACGGGCACGCGTCTGAACAACGGCGTGGTGTGGAAGAAGCTGTGGGACGGCCGCTTCTTCACTGGCCTGGCCTATCAGTTTGGCGAAGTGCCGGGTCAGTTCACGCAAGGGACCACCGAGTCGCTGGCCCTGGGCTACAACGGCGGCAACTTCAACCTGGCCGGCTTTGCGCAACAGGCCAAGGTGGGCGGCTTCATGGACCGTTCGTATTCGGTGGGCGGCAACGTGATCTTCGGCATGTTCCGCGTCAATGCCGGCTACTTCCACTACACCGGCGAACAGCCGGCCGCGATCGGCAACCGCAGCGACAACGCGTACACCGTGTCGCTGAAGGTGGCGCCCCCAGGCGCGTTCGACTACGAAATCGGCTATCAGATCATGAAGGCCAACAACGCCGCCTTCAGCTCCGACGGCAACACCCTCAATGCGTATGCCAGCGTCGTGGGCGCCACCGCAGCGGGCAGCGGCCGCAAGAGCACGCTGTACGGCTCGGTGTTCTACCACGTGTCCAAGCGCACGGAGTTCTACGTTGCGGCCGACTACATGAAGCTGAAGGACCAGTACATCGTGGGCGGCACCAACGGCCACAACAGCCAGACGGAGTTTGGCGTCGGTATGCGCACGCGCTTCTAAGGGAGTGTTTGGTTTGAGCTAGCGGCGCTCGCGCACCTGATCGACAAACTTGTTGGTATAGGTGCGCGAGAGGTCGATGTGCTTGTCGCGCGCGTTGGCATTGCTGGCGGCGAGGACGCGCAGGACGGTGGGTGGGCCGTCGTCCGGCATGCGTCCGTCGGCGCTGAAGGTGGGCAACGCGGCGGCAAGCGCTTTTGCGTACAGCTCGGGATGATCGCGCCGGAATTCAGCCGGCATGCGGGCCGCAATATCTTCTGCGCCATGCGTGTGCATGTAACGCAGGGTGCGCACGAAGGCGCGGGCCAGTTTGGCGGCGATGTCCGGATGCGCTTCCAGCCATTCGGTCTGCAGATACAGGCACGCGGCCGGATACGGGCCGCCCAGCGCGGCGCGCGTACTTTCCAGCGTGCGCAAGTCGAGCAGCACGCGGGCTTCGCCGCTGTGCATGAGGCGCGAGACCGTCGGGTCGGTCGTCATGCCGGCGTCGATGCGGCCGTTGCGCAGTGCGTTGACGAAGCTGCGCTCGGCGCCGACCGGCAGCATGGTGTAATCGCCGGCCGCCAGCCCCTGCTGCGCCATCAGGTAGCGCGTGAGAAAGCTCGTCGATGCGCCCAGCCCCGTCACGCCCAGCGTGCGGCCGCGCAGGTCGCGCATCGACTGCACGGCTGCCGGCAACCGTGTCGAGACGACTTCCGCTTCGCCCGGTACCTGGCTGAATACGACGATGGCACGCACTTCCTTGCCCTTGGCCTGCAGGTCGATGGTGTGGTCATAAAAGCCGACCACGCCTTGCGCAAAGCCGGTGAGCAGTTCGCTCTCGGCATCGACGCCGGCAGGCTGCGAGAGCAGTTCCACCTCGAGCCCCTCGTCGCGGAAATAGCCCAGGCGCTGCGCCAGCGTCGCGGGCAGGTAGATCATCTTGGCGGTGCCGCTGACCATGAGCGTCAGTCGCGTCGGGTCTTGGGCGAAGGCGTGTGAGGCTGCCACTGCCAGCAGGGCAGCGAGCCACGGCGTGATCCAGCCCCGGAGGCCGCGTGCGCGAGCGCTCCTGCAGGTAAAAACACCCATTGAGTTGTCTCCGGCTCTTTTGTAGATATCGGTATCGCGCGGTCCGGATCTGGTGAGTGATGCCTCCGGCGCGCGTAGGCAGCCGCCACCATTCTAGGAAGCGGCAACCCACAAATCGCTTTCATTTTTCGGACGCGCTGTTTTCGCATGAAGCTGCTCCTGATCGAAGACAACGCCCCGCTGGCGCACTGGCTGTCTGAAGCCCTGCGCCGCGCCCATTTCACCGTGGATCACGCCACCGATGGCGAATCTGCCGACACGTTGTTGCTCACGCAACACTACGACGTGGTCCTGCTCGATCTGCAATTGCCCACGTTGTCGGGGCAAGGCGTATTGCAACGTTTGCGCGGACGGCGCAACGCCGTGCCGGTGCTGATCCTCACGGCCAGCGGCGGGATCGACGACAAGGTCGCATGCCTGGGTGCCGGCGCGGATGACTACCTCGTCAAGCCGTTCGAGATTCGCGAGTTGATTGCGCGGATCCAGGTGCTGGTGCGGCGCAGCGCGCCCGACCAATCCGTCGAGCTGCAATGCGGCGACCTGACGTACCACACCGGCAGCCGCACCTTCAATCTGGCCGGCCAGCCTCTGGTGCTGCCTGCGCGCGAGCACACCGTGCTGGAAATCCTCATGCTCAAGCTCGGGCGCACGGTCTCCAAACCGGCGCTGGTGAACGGCGTGTTCGGGATGGACGACGAAGCCAGCCCCGAAGCCATCGAAATCTACATCCACCGCCTGCGCAAGAAGCTGGAGCATTCCGCTGCCACCATCGTCACGCTGCGCGGCCTCGGTTACCTGCTGCGCGATGCCTCCGCTGCGCAGTCCTGATCCAGCGCCAGCGCAGTCCGGCCCCGCCCCCGCGCGGGCGCACAGCCTGCGTGCGCGGCTGGTGTTGTGGCTGGCATTGCCGCTGGTCGTCTATGTGGCGGCGGACGGCTGGCTGGACCTGGCCGCCGCACGCCACAACGCCGATCTCGTGCACTTTCACGCGCTCGACACGGCCGCGCAGATGATCAGCGGCCAGGTCGAATGGGACGAAGGCCGCTTGCGCGTCTCGGTGCCGCCGGCCGCGCTGGCGGTGTTTGCCGCGCCCGAAAGCCCCGTGCGCGACCAGGTCACGTACCAGGTCAGCACCGAGCATGGCCGGCTGCTGGCCGGGCGGCTCGACTTCGGCACGCGCCCTGCGTTTGATGCGGCGGGCCTAGCGGACGCCGGCACCTACACCGATACCGTGGAAGGCCGGCCCGTGCACGTGGCCGCCGTCGTGCGCACCATGTACGACGCCGGCCGCACCGAGCGCGTCGTCACGCGCGTCGCGCAAACCACGAACGGGCGCGACGCGATGATCCGCCAGTTGTGGTGGCCGGCCACGGTGCGCCAACTCGCGCTCGTGGGCCTGGCGCTGGCGATGATCCTCATCGGCCTGACGCTGGAGCTGCGACCGATCTTGCGGCTGGCCGGCAATGTGTCGGCACGGGCGCCCACCGACCTTGCGCCGCTCGACCCCGACGGCCTGCAGCACGAACTGCAGCCGATTGCCGGCGCGTTCAACCAGTACCTGCAGCGTATTGCCGACAACGCGCTCACGCAGAAGCGCTTCATTGCCGATGCTGCCCACCAGATGCGCACGCCGCTGGCGATTCTCGATACGCAGATGCAGGTGGCGGCGCAAGCCAACGCCGATGCTGCGCTGCACGAAGTCCTGAAGGCCGCGCGCACCAGCACGCGCAATCTGGCGGATCTCATCAACGACTTGCTGCTCTTGTCTCAGGCCGAAGCCTCGGCCGCGACGAGCGAGGTGGTGGACCTCTCACAGGTGGCGCGCACCGTGCTCGAAGACCTCGCGCTGTTGGCCGATGGCCGCCGTATCGATCTGGGCATGGAGCCGGCCGAACAGCCGGTGTGGACAGTGGGCAACCGCACGCTGATCGCCGCCATGCTGTTCAACCTCGTCGATAACGCCGTGCGTTACACGCAGGAAGGTGGCCGCGTAACGGTGCAGGTTTCGGCGGACTACGGTTGGGCCATGCTGACCGTGATCGACAACGGCCCCGGCATTCCGCCCGAGGCCTATGCGCGCGTGTTCGAGCGGTTCACGCGCCTCGCGGTCCACACGCAAGGTAGCGGCCTCGGCCTGGCGATCGTGAGACAGATCGTCGACCGCATGGGCGGGCAGATTGCGCTCGCACCCGGCCCGGGCGGCCAAGGCCTTGCCGTGACGGTGTGGCTACGTCGCGCCGACGTGCCGCCGGTCGCATGATCCGCACCGCTGCGTGACTGCACCGGCACCAATGGCAGATCCGGACAGAGCCGCGCCACCGTGCCGCAGCCAAAACAAACGGCCCCGCAAAAGGGGGCCGCTGTCCGGCTGATGCATGCACGCCCAAGTCAGGGCGCGTCCTTGGAAGACGTATCGCGTTCTTCCTCGCCGGCCGGCTGGTGGTGCGATTTGCGGCCGCCCACCTCGCTCATGTCGCGCTCGCGCACTTCGGCTTCGCGCACGGTGGTGCCTTCTTCATCGGTTTCGGATACGTCGGTCAGATACGTGTCGTCGCCGGGCGGGTGCCCAGCGCCCTTCTGGTGTCGGCTGTTCATGATGGCCTCATCTCGATGGGCTGACTCACTTGGCGGGTTTCAACTGCTGCGCCATCTGCAGGTGCTCGCGCAAGGCCGGCAGGTTGTTCGTGAAGAACGCCTTGATGTCCGGATCCTTCGCGTTCTTCGACGCCTGGTCGAATAGCGCCACGGCCTCCTTGTGCGCCTTCACGCCGATCTCCTCGGCATAGGCCTTGTCGAACTTCGATCCCTCCATGGCGCTCAGCTTGTCGACCTTGGCGCGCTCGTCCGGGGGCAGCGAATCGGGCACGGTGATGCCCTTCTTGCCGGCCAGGCTCTTCAATTCGTCGCCGACGGCGGTGTGATCCTTCACCATGCGCTGCGCGAAGGCGCGTACGTCTGGGTTGCTTGCCCGCGTGATGGCGGTCTGGCTGGCCTGCACTTCGAGCATGCCGGCCGCTGCCGCCTTGGTGACGTACGTGGTGTCGGCCTTGTCGGTGGCCGCCCCGGCCGCGCCCAGCGCGCCAAAGAACCCGAGGCTGCCGGCCAGGCATAGCGCCGCGATGCGTCGGGCGCCGAAGCGGTGCGTTGATGTGCTGTTCTGCATGGAATCGTCCTCCTGTGCGTGGCTGTCACATCTCGTGGCCGATGGCCTTGGAGACGGCGGCCGGCGTGTCGTACTCGTCGTCCGGCATGTCGCGCAGGGTCTGCAGGGTGCTGTCGTCTGCACCGTTGGCCTGCGCCGTTTCCAGCAGGTCTTGCTTGCGCGCCGGGTACGAAGCCCCCTTCAGCGCCTTCTGGATGCCGATGGGCGAATGCTTGGCATGCTCGCGGGTGCCGCTGCCGCCATGTGCGCCGCGCTCGTTGGACTTGGCGCCCGCGCGTTCGCTCGATTTGCCGTGGCTGGCGTGGCTGCTGCGCTCCTTGGACGCGTCCTTCGATGCGCTGCTGTGCTTGCCGTGCGACGTCGATTTGGCATGCGATGCGTGCTTGCTCCTGTCGCTCTTGTCGCGAGTCGATTTCATGACACCTCCGCTGATCTGTTGAACGGGCCGACACCGGAATGGCGCGGCCGACAGCGGTTGTGCAGCACCGAACATGCCTGCCCGCAGGTCAGGAGGCAGACGCCGCAGCGGAGTGAGACGACGCTACGCGCGCGGCACCGCCTTGCCGGGCCCAACTGGCATGGGCAGCGGTGTGGCAGCTCCCAGCACACGGCTCACAGCGCGGGGCTTGTCGACGAGATCCTGCAGCGAATAGCGATCGAGCACATCAAAGTACGCCTGCAACGCCGCGTGCAGCACGCCGCGCAGGCCGCACACGCGCGTGATGACGCAGTGGTTCTCGTCGGCATGGAAGCACTCGACCATGCGGAAGTCCGGTTCCGTGGCGCGCACCACGTCGCCAAGGTTGATCTCGGCGGCAGGCCGACCCAGCGTGATGCCGCCGGCGCGGCCGCGCACGGTGCGCAGGAAGCCGTCCTGCCCCAACTGCTGGACGATCTTGATGAGGTGGTTTTTCGGAATGCCGAAGGTGTCCGCGATGCGCTGGATCGTGACGAGCTCGTCCGGATGCACGGCCACGTAGATGAGCGTGCGCAGGGCGTAGTCGGTGTAGTCGGTCAGTCGCATGGCGGGCTGCGGAAAACATTCAGAAGAGCCGAATCTTATCGGGGAAGCCGCCCGGGCGATGCGCCGCTTTGCCGCAGTTCATTTTGTTGTATTGCAAATGCATCTTTAATAGAATCCAACGCAAGCGGTTGCCTGGTTCGCGGGCACGTCGGCACGCAGGCTGGCGCTTCCGCGTTTTATTTGATGCATCTACTACGCATATTTGGAGCCAGCATGCTGTCCGAAAAGTCCCGGCCTTTCATTGACGCCAGTGTTCCCGTCCTGCGCCAGCACGGGCTGACGATCACGCAGACGTTCTACCGCAACCTGTTCGCCAGCCATCCGGAGCTGACGAACGTGTTCAACATGGGCAACCAGGCGAACGGGCTGCAGCAGCAATCGCTGGCGTCTGCCGTGTTTGCGTACGCCGCCAACTACGGCAACAACGCGGCGCTTGCGCCGGTGGTCAACCGCATCGTGCACAAGCATGCTGCCGTGGGCATCAAGCCGAGCCACTACCCGATCGTTGCGCGCCACCTGCTTGGCGCGATTGCCGAGGTGCTGGGCGACGCCGCCACGCCCGAGCTGATCGCCGCCTGGGACGAGGCGTACTGGCTGCTGGCCGCCGAGCTGATCGCCGCCGAAGCACGCCTGTACCAGCACAGCGGCAGCGGCCCGGACCACCGCCAGCCCGTGCGCATTGTCGAACGTCGCGAGCAGGCGATCGACGTGGTCTCGCTCACGCTCGAAGCCGTGGGCGATGCCCCGCTGGGCGATTTCCTGCCGGGCCAGTACATCTCGGTGCAGGTGGAGCTCGCGCCGGGCGCACTGCAGCAGCGCCAGTACAGCCTGTCGGATGCGCCGAACGGCCGCACGTGGCGCATCTCGGTCAAGCGGGATGCCGGCGATGCAGACCGCCCTGCCGGGACCGTGTCGAACTGGCTGCATGCCAACGCGCGCGAGGGTGAGGTGCTGCTCGTCAGCCGGCCCTATGGCGATTTCGTGCCGCAGCTCGCCACCGGCAATCCCATCGTGCTGATGTCGGCTGGCGTCGGCATCACGCCGATGATCGCGACGCTGAACACGCTCGCGCAGCAGAACAGCGCGCGCAGGGTCGTGTTCGGCCATGCCGACCGCGCCGCATCGCACGTCGCCCACGCCGACGATCTGGAGCGTGCCGCGCAGGCGTTGCCGGCGTTCGAGGCGCATGTGTTCCTCGAATCAGGCGAGGCCGTCGAGTTTGCCGCGCGTCCGGCGCAGCCGGGCCGCATGGCGGTCGACGCCTTCCTGCGCGATAACACGACCGATGCGGATTTCTACCTCTGCGGCCCGCTGCCCTTCATGCAGGCGCAACGCGCGGCGCTGCTCGCCAATGGCGTGCCGGCCGAGCGCATCCACCGCGAGGTGTTCGGGCCCGACCTGCTTGACGACATCCTTTAAGTGCGCCCGCCGCCCAACACCATGTCCCGCCCAGCCCCGGTGCAACGGATCCTTGCCGGCCAGCCCGCCGTGGACGGCCGCCCACGTTACGCGGGGCCGCCCATCCTGGCGCTCGGCTTCCGGCCGTTCTATCTGCTGGCGGCAGCGTTTGCCGCGCTCGGGATGGCGCTGTGGGCGGGGTCGCTGCTGGGGTGGCTGCCCGCGGCGCTGGGCCCGTCGACGATGGCGCCGCTGTTCTGGCACGCGCACGAAATGGTGTTCGGCTTTGCTGCTGCCGTGGTGGTCGGCTTCCTTTTCACCGCCGGCAAGAACTGGACGGGGCTGCAGACGCCGCGAGGCATGCATCTCGCCGCGCTTGCCGCGTTGTGGCTCGCCGCGCGCGTACTGATGTGGACGGGCCCTGCGCCCTTGGCTGTGGCGGTGGACGTGGCCTTTCTGCCGCTGTGCGGCGTGACATTCCTGCGCATCCTGCGGCGCGCGAAAAGCGTGCGCAACTACGGCCTGGCGATTGCGCTGCTGGTGCTGGGCACCATCAACGCCGGCTTCCATGCGGCGCTCCTCTGCGGCGAGCCCCTCGTCGCGCTGCGTTGCCTTGACGCGGCGGCGGGCCTCGTCTGCGTGTTCGTCACCGTGATCGGCGGGCGCGTGTTCCCGATGTTGACGGCCAACGCCATCCCGGACGTGCGCGTCCGCACCGTGGTCTGGGTGGAGCGCGCGATCGTGCCTGCAACGGCCCTGGCCGTGGTGGTGCTGGCGGCGCCTGTGGAAGGCATCGTGCCGGCCATTGTGTTCGCCGCGGCGGCGGTGCTTCACGGCGCCCGCTGGAGCGGCTGGGATACGCGCCGCACGTTGCGCACGCCCATGGTCGCCATCCTGCATGTGGCCTATGGGTTCTTGCCGATCGGCTTTGCGATGCTGGCGGCCGCGGCGCTTGGCTGGGGCAGCCGCTCCACCGCGCTGCATGCCCTGACCGCAGGCGCGATCGGCTGCGCCATCGTCGGCATGATCACGCGCACGGCACTGGGCCACACCGGCCGGCTGCTGCGCACGGGCGGCGCCGAGAACTTCGCCTACGCCGCCATCGCGCTGGCTGCCATCGTGCGCGTTGCCGGGCCGGCGCTGCTGCCGCGCGGCGTGTGGATCGGCGCGGCCAGCGCGTTGTGGGTCGCCGGGTTTGCGGCCTACCTGTGGCGCTACACCCCGTGGCTGATGACCGCGCGCGTGGACGGCCGCGAGGGCTGAACGTCGCCGTAGAATGGCGCAGCCCACTCGCCCACTGCGCCCACGATGGATGTCCATCTGACGATCCACGGCCGGCATGACCTTGCCGGCCAGCTCTATCGGCAGCTCCGCACCGCCATCCTCGATGGCCGGCTCGTGCCGGGCGAGCGGCTACCCTCCACGCGCGACCTTGCGCTGCAGATCGGCGTATCCCGCAAGACGACGCTGGACGTGTTCGAGCGTCTGGTGGCGGAGGGCTACCTGCAATCGCGCCCCGGCTCGGGCACGTTTGTCGCCGAGGCCGCCGAAGGTTTGCGTGCGCGCACGCCGCCGGCATCGGCCGCCGCCCAGCTCGGCTCGCCCACGCCGCCGGTGCGCCGGTTTGACACGCCGTGGAATGAGGTGCCGGCCGTGCTGCCGATGCCGCGCGCCAACGTGGTGTACGACTTTGCCGGCGGCGTGACCGAGAAGCGTCTCTTCCCCTTCGACGCATGGCGCCGCTGCGTGGCGCACGCCCTGCGCCAGCAGGCACGCGGGCGCGGCGGCTATCACGATCCGGGCGGGGACCAGGCGCTGCGGCTGGCGGTTTCGCGCTATCTCGCCTTCAGCCGTGCGGTGGTGTGTGCGTGGGCGGACATCATCGTCACGCATGGCGCGCAGCAGGCCATCGACCTCATCGCGCGGGTGCTGGTGCGCCCCGGCGATACGGTGGCGGTGGAGGACCCCGGCTATCCGCCCGTGCGCATCGCTCTGCAGGCGCTCGGCGCGAACGTCGTGCCGGTGCCGGTGGATGCGCAGGGCTTGGTCGTCGAGGCGCTGCCGCCGCAGGCCAGGCTCGTCTACGTGACGCCATCGCACCAGTTTCCGCTCGGCATGCCGATGAGCCTCGCGCGCCGCGCGCAACTGCTCGACTGGGCGCAACGTCATGACGCGCTGATCGTCGAAGACGATTACGACAGCGAATTCCGCTTCGACGGCCGCCCGATGGAATCGCTCAAGAGCCTCGATGCCGCCGGCTGCGTGGCCTACGTGGGGACGTTCTCCAAGACGATCTTCCCGGAGCTGCGCATCGGCTACATGGTGCCACCGGCCTCCCTGGTGGCGCCGCTGCGGCACGCCAAGCAGGTGGCCGACTGGCACAGCGAATCGCTCATGCAGGCGGCGCTGGCCAAGTTCATGCTCGATGGCGATTTCGCCAAGCACCTGCGCCGCATGCACAAGGAATATGCGGCCCGGCGCACGGCGCTGCTGCGGCATCTGCGAGGCCCGCTGGCGCCGTGGCTGGCACCGTTGCCGTCTGCCGCGGGCATTCACATGGCGGCGCGCGTGCAGGCGCGGCTGCCGGAAGCGGAGCTGCTCCAGATCGCGCACAGCGTTGGCGTGGGCCTGTACGGCACGGCGCGGATGTTCGTGGCGCAGCCGCCGCAGCCCGGCCTGCTGCTCGGCTACGGGCATGTGAACGTGGCGGAGATCGACACGGCGCTCGGCAAGCTGGCAGAAGCGCTCGGCAAGGTGGCTACCTGATATTCACGCCGATTGGCGATTCCACGGCGCCACGGTGGACCCTAGACTGCCTTCGATCCTCCAGCACGAAACCCCAGGAGCCCGCCATGGAACCCCGCCTCGATTTCTACCAGAGCAACCCCGCCGCCATCCAGGCCGTCATGGGCCTCGAAAAAGCCCTGGGCAAAAGCTCGCTCGAAAAACCGCTGACCGAACTCGTGCGCCTGCGCGCCTCGCAGATCAACGGCTGCGCCTATTGCGTTGACATGCACAGCGCCGATGCGCGCAAGGCCGGCGAAGACGAGCGGCGCCTGGCCGCGGTGTGCGTCTGGCAGGAGACGCCGTTCTTCACCGACCGCGAACGCGGCGCGCTGGCGTGGACCGAGGCCGTCACGCGCGTCGGCGAAACGCGCGTGCCCGACGACGTGTGGCAGGCCGCGCGCGCGCAGTTTTCCGACGCCGAGCTGGTCGACCTGACGCTGCTGGTCTGCACCATCAACACGTGGAACCGCCTGGCGGTCAGTTTCCGTAAACTGCCGGCCTGAGCGCCGCCTATACTGCCCGGCACCGGCGCGCGCCGCACACGGAGGCCTCATGCTGCACAACGTCCGCACCCTGAGCATCAACGTCGAACGCCACTTTGACGACGTGGCCGCGTTCCTCGCCGAGCCGCTGAATTTCCCGATCTGGGCGACCGGCTTGTCCGAAGGGCTCGCACCCGGCACGCAGGGTTCTGGCGCGGCGCCTGACGAATGGATTGCCAAGGCGCCTGCCGGCACCGATGGCAACGTGTTCATCCGCTTCAGCCCGCCCAACGACTTCGGCATCGCCGACCACTGGGTGCGGATGCCCGACGGCAATGTCGTCTATGTGCCGCTGCGCGTGGTGCGTAATGGCCCCGGCACCACGGTCTCGCTCACGCTGTTTCAGCAGCCCAACATGGACGACGCGCAGTTCGAAGCCGATGCCGAATGGGTGCAGCGCGACCTGGTGAAGCTCAAGACGGTGCTCGAAGCCGAGTAGCGCTCAGGCCTTCTCCGCCTGCGGGGCTTGCGGCACCGGCTGCGGCGCAGACGGGCCGGCCGGCGCCGCCAGCGACGGATCGCCGCGCTCGTCGGAGCCCTTCACCTGGCTGATCCAGAACACGCAGAACAGGCCGGCCGCCACCGCCAGCCAGCCGTTCAATCCGTAACCCTGGATGTGGCCCGCCGCGCCATTGCCGAGCAGCAGGCCGCCCAGCCACGCACCCACGCCCGTGCCCACCGACATCACGGCGCTGTTGGCCGACAGGAACGCACCGCGCACCTGCGGGTTCGGCACCGTCGTCATCAGCGCCTGCATCGGCACCATGCGGCTGGACAGCACCACCATGAAGCATGGGAAGAACAGCAGCATGCCAACGAAGGGCCAGTCGGGCAGATGTGTCATCACCAGCACGGGAATGCAGGCAAGCAGCGTGGCCGCCACGAACACGCGGCGCCGGCCGTAGCGGTCGGCCAGCTTGCCGACCGCGCGCGACGTGAAGAACGACGCCGCACCCCCCGCCACGTACAGCCACGACAGATCCTGCGGCGCCACGCCATGGTTGGCCACCAGCACCGGCGAGATGAACGGGATCACCAGCATGTGCGAGCCCATCATCACGAAGGTCAGCACGAACGCGCGCAGATGGCCCGGATTGGTCAGCAGGCGCCACAGGTTGACGAGGACATCGCCGAACGTCTGGCTGCGCTTGTCGGCGAGGTGTCCGGCCAGCGGCGGAACGGTCTGACGCGCGCCGAGCCAGATCAGCACCGTGAGCGCCGTCAGCAGGAAGAACGGCGCCGACCAGCCGAAGTGCGCGCCAATCGCAATGCCCACGGGCACGCCCGCCATGGCTGCCAGCGCAAACGACGACATCACCACGCCCGTGGCCGCGCCGCGCCGCGCGGGCGGAATCACGTCGGAGAGCACGGCCAGGATGATCGACCCGAGCACGCCGCCCGTGACGCCCGCAAACGCGCGTGCAAACAGCAGCATGGCGTAGTTGCCGGACAGCGCGCACGCCAGGTTGGCGAGCGTGAACAGGCCATAGACGGTCAGCAGCAGGCGTCGCCGGTCGAAGCGGTCGATGTACGTGGCGGCCAGCAGGCCGGAAGCGCCCGAGCACAGCGAATACACCGACACGGCCGTGGCGAACGCCGCCGGGCCGATGCCAAACGTATGCATGATCTGCGGACCGAGCGGCATCATCACCATGAAATCCATGATGACGGTGAACTGCGTGAGCGCGAGCAGCCAGAGCAACCGGCGCTCGCGCGAGGGATCAAGTAGAGGCATGAGGGCGACGAAAGAAAGGGAGGAGGCGGCGCGCGCGGCTCGGAATGGGCAGCTAGGCGCGCCGGGTTATGTCGAAAAACATATCGTACGATAGTTGTCACGACACAAGAAGTCAAACTTTATTCATCGGATTCTCCGCCTCGTCACGGTGCCAAGGCGCGCAATGCGCTATTTCGCGCGCAGCATCCAAAGCACGTCGAGCACATGCTGGGTCGATCGCTCGACGTGGCCGGCCCGGTGCGCGATGCCAAGTTCGCGCCACAACGCAGGCCGCAGCGGCCGCATGGTGATGCGCACATCCGACGGTGCGGCGGACGCCTCGTGCGGGAGCAGCGTGGCGCCATAACCGGCGGCGACCAGGCTCTTGATGGCGTCGTTGTAGTTGAGCTGGATGCGCGGCACGGGGTGATAACCGTCCGTGGCGAACCACTCGGTCGTCTGGCGTGACAGACGCGTGGTGGCGTCGTTGAGGATCAACGGCTGCGCGCTCAGCCAAGCCGGCGTGATGCGCGCGGGGCTCGTCCAGTGCGCCGGCAGGAACGCCATCACCGGATCGCGCCGCCATGGCTTGATGGCGAGCCCCGCCACCTGCGATTGCGGCAGTGCCACGAGGCCAATGTCGAGCGCGCCATCGGCGAGCCTCGCCAGCGTTTCCTGCGACGTGAGCACCGCCACCTGCACGTCGATGCCGGGGTGGTCTTGCCGCAGCACCTCCAGCGCCTGCGGCAGCAAGTGGGCGATGGCGCCGGTGGACGCGCCCAGCCGTACGCGCCCGCTCAGTCCCTGCACCTGGCGTTGGATGTCGTCCAGCGCCTGCTCGGCATCGGCCAGCAGCTTGCGGGCGCGCTCCACCATCACCTCGCCGATGGCGGTGGGCTGCACCTGCCCGCGCTTGCGAGAGAGCAACTGCGCGCCCACGCGATCTTCGAGTTCGGCAATGTGCAGGCTGACGGTGGGCGCCGCCAGATGGAGCGCCCGCGCCGCGTCGGCAAACGAACCGCGCTGGGCAACTTCGACCAGCGTGCGCAGGCGGTCCAGGCTGATCTCTCGCATGATTCAGAAAAGCTGAATGTGACGGTTGTGAAATTCAACTTTTCATATTCTAGGTCGCGCTCGAAGATGGAGGCTCGCATTCATCACCATCTTCTTTCCCTGGGAGCGCCAGCCATGTCCACGCCCCTCGTCTTCATCGACGGCGACCAAGGCACCACCGGCCTGCAAATCCACGAACGTCTGCGCGGCCGCGTCGAGCGGCAAGACCTGAAACTGCTGACGCTTCCCGCCGACGCCCGCAAAAACGCGCAACGCCGTGCCGAGGCCATCAACGCCTGCGATATCGCCATCCTGTGCTTGCCCGATGCGGCCGCGCGCGAGGCGGTCGCGGCCATCGTCAACCCGCGCGTGCGCGTGATCGACGCAAGCTCCGCGCATCGCACCACGCCGGGCTGGGTCTACGGCTTTCCGGAGATGAGCGAAGGGCAAGCTCAATGTGTTGCGGGCGCCTCGCGCGTGACCAACCCGGGCTGCTACCCGACCGGCGCGGTCGGGCTGCTGCGCCCGCTCGTGCAGGCGGGCCTTGTGCCGGCGGATTACCCGATCAGCATTCATGCCGTGTCCGGCTATTCGGGGGGTGGCCGCGCCGCGGTGGAAACGTACGAGGGGCCCGAGGCAGCAAACGCCCTGCCGTTCCAGGTGTACGGGCTGGGTCTGGCGCACAAGCACACGCCCGAGATCCAACTGCACGCCGGACTCACGCAGCGGCCGATGTTCGTCCCGGCCTACGGCGCGTATCGCCAGGGCATTGTGCTTACGGTGCCGCTGGAGCTGCGTCTGCTCAACGCCGACGTTGATGCGACGGCGCTGCACGCATGTCTGGCTGACCACTACGCCGGCGCGCAGCATGTGGACGTGATGCCGCTGCAGGCGCCGTCCGCCTTGCCGCATCTCGACCCGCAGGCGCTCAACGGCACCAACGACATGCGGCTGGGCGTGTTCGCCAACGACTACGGCCAGGTCCTGCTCACGGCGGTGTTCGACAACCTCGGCAAGGGTGCATCCGGCGCAGCGGTTCAGAACCTCGATCTGATGCTGGCGCGGTAGTGGCAAATCGAATGGAAGTTATCGGAACATTTAATTGGTCGATTGTGGGCGACTTCGCTATCGTCAACGCCGCCCGCGTACGAACCGCCTGTTGCTGTTTGCGCCCGGGGCCGGACCAACCCATTGCCTGAATGCAACATGTCTAAGACCACGTATTACGCGCCGCATGGCGGCCATCCGCCGCAGACGGATCTGCTGACCGATCGCGCGATGTTCACCGAGGCGTACGCGGTGATCCCCAAGGGAGTGATGCGCGACATCGTCACAAGCTGGCTGCCGTTCTGGACCCAGACGCGCCTGTGGGTGATCGCCCGCCCGCTGTCGGGTTTTGCCGAGACCTTCTCGCAGTACATCGTTGAAGTGAACCCGGGCGGCGGCAGCGACAAGCCCGAGCAGGACAAGAACGCCGAGGCCGTGCTGTTCGTCGTTGAAGGGGAAGCCGAGTTGACGCTGCAGGGCAAGAAGCACACGCTCACGCCGGGCGGCTACGCGTTCATCCCGCCGGGCGCCGACTGGACGCTGCACAACGTGAGCGACGCCGCGGTGCGCTTCCACTGGATCCGCAAGCACTACCAGGTCGTCGATGGCATTCCCCTGCCGGAAGCCTTCGTGACGAACGAGCAGGACGTCGAGCCGATCCCCATGCCGGGCACCAACGGCGCGTGGGTGACGACGCGCTTTGTCGACATGAGCGACATGCGCCACGACATGCACGTCAACATCGTCACGTTCGAGCCGGGCGGCGTGATTCCGTTTGCCGAAACCCACGTGATGGAACACGGCCTGTACGTGCTCGAAGGCAAGGCCGTCTATCGCCTCAATCAGGACTGGGTCGAAGTGGAAGCCGGCGACTTCATGTGGCTGCGCGCGTTCTGTCCGCAGGCCTGCTATTCGGGTGGCCCTGGCCGCTTCCGTTACCTGCTGTACAAGGATGTGAACCGTCACATGAACCTGACCCTGAACCCGTCGCGCTAAGCGACGCAGAAGTCGGATAAAAAAGCCCGCCGGTATTTGCCGTCGGGCTTTTTTTCATGGCGGCGTTTCTGCTTCTGCGATTGCGCCTACTTGCGCGTCGCCACGATGAAGAGACGCGGAAACGGCAGCAGTACCGTGCCGTCGTCGAGTGCCGGATAGGCCTGGGCAATCGCGTCGCGATAGCGGGTGAGAAATGCGGGACGCTCGTCCTCGTTCAACGCCGCGAGGAAGGGTCGCAGGCCGGTTCCCTTCAGCCATTCCACCACCGCATCCGCGCCACCCCGCAGAGGGTGGTAATACGTGGTGCGCCATACGTCCACCCGACTGCACAGCGGTGACAGCTTGGCGTAGTAGCGGCGTGGGTCAAACCGCTCCGTGCGTTCGACGCCCTTGAGCTTGCCGGCCCACGGACCGTCGGCAGCCACCTCGCGCATCAGGCGGTGCGTCGGCTCGTCCAGGTTGTCGGGCACCTGCACCGCCAGGTGGCCGCCCTGCGTCAGCTTGTCGATCAATTTGGGGAACAGCGTGCCGTGATCGGGCAACCATTGCAGCACGGCGTTCGCCAGGATCAGATCGAACGGTTCGGGCGGGTTCCACGTGGCAACGTCGGCGATCTCGAAATCCACGTGCGGCAGGCGCTTGCGCGCGGCCTCGATCATGTCGGCCGAAGTATCGAATCCGCGGACGGCCGCGCCGGGCGCGCGCGCCATCAGTGCCTCGGTGGAATTGCCTGGCCCGCAGCCGATGTCGACGGCGCTGCGGATGGCCGTTTGCGGCACGGCGGCCAGCAAGTCCCGGGCAGGCCGCGTGCGTTCTTCTTCAAACCGGACGTACTGATCTGCGCTCCAATCGTGCTGCGTGGTCATGCTGGTTCTCCTTGCCGGGGTTGCGATCGAACACGGGCATTCTGTGGCGCGGCGGGAGATCAGTAAAATGAATTCATTGCTGGAATTCATTCATTTATCTAATGAAAATCGATACGCTCGGCGTGCAGGCATTCGTGGCGATTGCGGAGAGCGGCAGCTTTACGCAAGCCGCCGACACACTCCACGTGACGCAGACCGCCATCACGCAGCGCCTGCGCAAGCTGGAGGCGTTTCTTGGTGTGGCGCTGGTGGAGCGCACCACGCGCCGGACCGAGCTGACCGAAATCGGTCAGCGCTTTCTGCCGCAGGCGCGCCGGCTGCTCAATGAGTTGTCCGAGGCGCTCACGGAGATTCGCGAGACCGGCCTGAGCCAGCGCGGCGACATCACCATCGCCTGCGTGCCGACGGTGGGCGTGCACTACCTCCCGCGCATCCTGCGCGCGTTCTCCGAGCACCGGCCGCACGATCGCGTGAAGATTCTCGACCACGCCTCGGCCTCCGTGCTGCAGGCGGTGCTGCGTCGTGAGGCCGAGTTCGGTATCAGCATTGCCGGTGACCAGCATCCGGAACTCGTGAGCGTGCCGCTGACGAGCGATCCGTACGTCCTCGTCTGCCGCGACGATCATCCGCTCGCCAAGCGGCGCCGCATCCGGTGGCAGGCCCTGCAGCCGCACCCGCTCATCTTTGCCGGCGAGGTCAGCGGCAACCGCAGCCTGCTCGACGGCGCACTCAAGGCGAGCGGCGTGACGCTGCATTCGTTCTATGAAGTGCAGCGCAGTTCAACGGCGCTCGGGCTGGTGGCCGAAGGCCTGGGCGCAGCGGTGGTGCCGCGGTTGGCGATGCAGAAGAACGCGTATCCGATGATTCGTACGGTGGAGCTGGTCGAGCCCGAAGTGTCGCGCACGCTGGTGCTCGTCACGCGCAAGGCAGCGCAGTTGTCGCCTGCAGCGCGTGCCCTGTATGACCGGATCGTCGACGGGGCAACCTCGGTGAAGTGAGGCTCGCGTGGAGGGCCGCGCTTACACGGTCCCTCTCACGCCATGCCGGCCCGTCACGCACGAGCGCCGTCCGTGCTGCCCGGGTAGCTCGTATCGCCGCGCCATGCGAGCACGTCGTGTGCGCTGGTTTGCCGATCGGCACCTTGCGCATATGGATCGAAACGATCGTACTTCCACGACAGATAGCCATAGGTGTCGGCCTGGCGATCAGCGCCCTGCGTGAACGGGTCCGTTTTGTCGACGGCGCCTTGCGTGTACGGGTCGTACTTGGCCTGCGCGGCCGAGGCCGGTTGGGCGATGAACAGCGCGGCGGAAGCGGAAAGCGTGGCAAGCAAGGCCAGGGTAAGGCGGCGGGTGTGCATGATGAACTCCTCGTGCGGTGAACGTGCCGCCGGAGGCGGCATCCATTGGATCGCTAGCGGCGCGTGGCCGCCCGGACCCACAGGTTGGTCGCGGTGCGCATGCAAACCTGACACTGCATCGACGAAAAGCACGCCGCACCAGCCCCAGCCTGTACCTGCAGATACGCAGGCCATGCGGCAATGGATGCAGCCTTGTCACACCAAACACGCAGCCGTTGCTACGGCAGTTGCATCACCCCATGCACGCCCTGCCACCCCACGTACAACCCCACGAGCGCAATCAGCACGCCTGACAGGTACGGCGCCTTGCGTGCAAATTCACCAAAGCCGCCCCAACGCCGGGAGACGTGCTTCACGCTCAGCGCCGCCAGCGCGCCCGAGGCCACCAGCGTGAGCGCCAGCCCGATGCTGAAGCACAGCACCAGCGCCGCGCCCAAAGTGATCTTCTTGAGCTGCAGGCACAACAGCAGCACGGTGATCGACGCCGGGCAAGGAATCAGTCCGCCCGTGAGCCCGAACACGATGATCTGGCCGGTGGTGACTTCACGGTTGGCGAAGCGGCGGCGGATGTCGTTGGCGTGCGCGCGTTCGTGGGCGTCCTGGTATTCGGCAGATGAAACATCGAGGCCGCCATGGCCGTGATCATGCTCGGAGAACGTGACGTCGTAGTCATGCCGATGGTGTTCGTGCCCGAGCGACAGGCGCGCTACAAAAGCGTGCGGCTCGGGGATGGCCTGCTCCGATTCCAGAAAGCCATCGCGTTGAACGAAGCGGAAGGTTTGCCGGCTGCCGTCGGGCCGCTCGGTGACGACCTGCACCTGCTCGGCTGACCATGCGGTGCCGCGCGTGCCCTCGCGTGTCAGCCGGAAGCGCGGCGGCACGCCATCTTCGAAGATGGCGAGTTGCACGACGCCATGGCCGGTGTCGATGCGTTGGATCTCGCCATGGCCGTGATCGTGGTGATGATGATCGTGGTCGTGCGCCGCGTGCGTGCTGCGCCAGGTGCGCCACATCATCCACGCTGCCACGGCCACGATCAGCACGGCCGACACCATCTGAAAATATGGCTCGGTGGTTTCTGCGTTCCAGTTGCGGCCGAAGTACAGGCCCGCCATGGCCACCGCCCACACCACCGCCGTATGCGACACCGTGGCCGACAACCCCAGCAACACCGCCTGCGTGAGCGTGCCGCGGATCGCGACGATGAACGCCGCCATCATCGTCTTGGAATGCCCAGGCTCCAGGCCATGCAGCGCACCGAGCAGGATCGCACTGGGAACGAACAGCCAGGCGTTGCCTTGCTGCAGCAGGGTGGTGAACGCGGTCATGGGGAGGGCAGTGAAATCGGGTAGGCGAAATATACTCCCCCCAGTATAGTGATGCTACCCTCCCGCGTCGTTCACCTCACCTCGATACCCGACCCATGGCTCATACCATCCGCGACAAAGCCAAGCTGCTGGCGCGCGTGCGGCGCATCCAGGGGCAGGCCGCTGCGCTGGAAAAACAACTCGCCGACGAGGGCGATTGCACCGCCATCCTCCAGCAGATCGCGGCGATTCGCGGTGCGGTCAACGGACTGATGGCGGCGGTCATCGAGGGCCACCTGACCGATCACGTCGTGAAGGAGCCTGCCGAGGCGCAACGCCAGGAAGACCTCGATGCGGTGATGCAGGTGATCAAGTCGTACCTGAAGTAACCGTAACGCGCCGCCCTTGCGCCCAGCGCGCGATCCCGATAGTCTGCTCAGACGCCATCGGCCAATTCCGATTTATCGCCTCTCTGATTCTCTGAATCTTCGTCTTCATGTCCCGACTTCACGCCACCCTCCTCGCCGCCGGCCATCGCGCCCGCGTGGATGACGTGTGCGTGCAGCCGGGGCCCTTCCCGCCTCCTGTCGTCTCCTGGGGCTACGACGCGGTCGCTGCACAGCCGCCGCCGCCCGCTCTCGGCTGATTTCCAGCCGCTTCGTTTCCGGTTGACCTGAACCAGGCTCGGGCACGCGCCCGAGGCAGGCGCTTGCCTGCGCGCCGGAACCCGACATCTCTTTTCGACAGGTGAGTGGAATGCGTTCCATGCAAGCCGCGCTGGCAGGGTCCGGCGCGACGGTTCTATTCGTGCTGCTGTGGAGCAGCGGTGCAATCTTTGCGGAGATCGGGGTGCAGCATGTCCCGGCGTTCGCGTTTCTGGTCGGGCGCTTTGCGCTCGCGTCTTTGGTGCTGGCGGGCCTGGGCCTGCGGCGCGGGCAGTGGTGGCCGGCGCCGGGTTCACGGCTGAAGGTGGCCGCCACCGGTGCCTTGCTGACCGGCGGCTATTCGATCTGCTATTTGCTCGCGCTGGACCGCGGCCTCACGCCCGGGCTGTTGGCCACGGTGCTCGGCGTGCAGCCGCTGCTGACGCTGCTCGTGACTGAACGTATCTGGTCCGCACCGCGGATGGCCGGCCTCCTCCTCGCGCTGGGCGGCCTTTCGCTGGTGGTGGGCGGCGCCGATGCGCACCAGGTGCCGATGGCCGGTCTCGGCTATGCGCTGGCCGCGCTGTTGTGCATGACGGTCGGCGCCATCGGGCAGAAGCGGCTGAACCAGTCGCCCATCGATACGCTGCCGTTGCAGAACGCGGTGAGCCTCGTGCTGTGTGCGGCGTTTGCTTTCGCGCTGCCTGCGCAATCGCTGGCGCTCGCGCCAAGCTTGCCCGGTATCGCCGCCTTGCTGTGGATGGGCGTGGTGATGTCAGTGGGAGCGCAGTTGCTGTTCTACCGGCTCATGCAGCGCGGCAATCTCGTCAACGTGACGAGCCTGTTCTATCTCGTGCCCGTGGTGACGGCGCTGCTGGATGACCTTGTGCTCGGCCATCGCCTGGCGCTCCCCGCGATGGCGGGGATGGTGATGATTCTGCTCGGGTTGGCGGTGGCGTTTCGGGCGGCCCGCTGAGTGCCGCCGGTGGGCGAGCCGCTGGATCGGGGCGGCTCGCCCGCGCTACAGACTGCGCGGTAGCCGATGCCTTACTGCGCCAGCCGCCGCAACTTCCATTCGCCGCTGGGCTGCTTGCACAGCCATGCCGTCCACTGCTCCTTGCTGCTGCCGCGCGTCAGTTCGCTCTGCAGACGGCGGCACGGCTGGCCGGCGTCGGTCCTGGATTCCAGCGGTGTGATGGTCGCGTCGACGGCAGGCTGCTTGCCTGTGGCGGGCGAGGTCCATTGCGTGGGCGCGTTGTCGGCGCTGCTCTTCAGCACATCGCCGATGGCCTTGGTGAACGACTTCAACTCCGTCGGGCTCATCGAGCCGATGATCGTGCTGGCGAGCACGTTGCGGAAATAGGCGAACGACGGCGTGGCGGCAGCAAACAGCGCGGCGCCCGCACAAGCGAGCGCAAGACGGCGGCGGTGCGACATGGGTCCCCCCAGGATGTGACGAAAAGGAGCCTTCATCCTAGACCATGCCGCACCGGCCTGGGGTGTCGCTGTACTCAGCCGCCCAGCTTGTCGAGCAGGCTGTACCAGGCCACGCCCGCCGCAATGTAGAAGCGCTGCAGGCCATGCAGCGGGATCGGCGTGATGGGCGATACGGGATACGGAAACGCCTCGCCACTGCCCGCCAGCCGTGCGGCGATCTGCTGGCCGAGGCTGGTGCACAACGCGATGCCGCGCCCGTTGCAGCCCAGCGCCATCGTGATGCCTGGCGCCGGCTCATGAATGTGCGGCATGAAATCGCGCGTGATGGCGATGCGGCCCGCCCAGCGGTATTCGTATTCCAGCGGGCCGAGTTGTGGAAAGAGCAGCTCCAGTGAGCGTTCGAGGTGTGCAAAATCCTGCGCGTCGCGCGGCTCGGAAAAGAAGCCGCGTCCACCCATCAGCAGGCGCCCGGCTGCGTCTTTGCGGAAATACAGCAGCAGCCGTTGCGATGTGGAAGCCGTTTCGCCGCGCGCCAGAATGCGCTCGGCTTCAGCCGTCTTGAGCGGCCTGGTGGCGACGATAAAGCTGTTGGCCGAGAGCACCGTCTGCGCCAGGCCCGGCCAGAGCGGACCGGTGTAGCCGTTCGTGGCGATCACCACGCGCTGCGCACGCACCGTTGCGCCCGTGCTGGTCGTGGCGATCCACTGCGTGCCCTGTCGCTCGAGTGCCGTGACGGCGGTGCGCCCATGCACGGCGGCACCGGCATTCTGCGCGGCACGCACCAGGCCGCGTGCATACGCCATCGGCTGGATGGCGCCTGCGCGGCCGTCGAGCCACGCGCCGGCAAATGCCTCGGTGCCCACACGTTGCGCGACGGCGGCGCGGTCCAGCATTTCCACCGGCACGCCGCGCTTCTCCCATTGCCGTGCGCGGGCGTGCAGCGCGGGCACGGCCTTGTCTGAATAGGAAAGCTGCAGCCACCCGGCACGCACGGGCTGGCAGTCGATGCGGTGCCGGTCGATCAGGTCGAACACCAGGTCGGCGGAGCGCGAGATGGTGTCGATCAACGGTTCGGCACGCGCGGCGCCCAGCAGGCTCACCAGTTCATCGGGGTCGTGCTTGAGCGTCGGGTTGACCTGTCCGCCGTTGCGCCCGGAAGCGCCCCAGCCCGGATCGTTGGCTTCGAGCACGGTGACCTGCGTGCCGCGTTCGGCCAGATGCAGCGCGGTGGACAGCCCCGTGTAACCGCCACCGATGACGAGCACATCGGTGGCGATCGATTCCGTCAACGGCGGTGTAGGCGGTGCAGCAGGCGCCGTCGCTGCCCATAGCGAGGGCGGCAGCGGCTCGCCGCCCGCAGCCATGTCGAGTTGCGGCTGCGTCATGGCGCGAGGTCTCCGGTGGGAGCATCGGCGGGTTTGTGCAGCACGCGGCGCAGAAAGTCCTGCGTGCGCGGCTGGCGCGGAGCGCCAAGCACCTGCGCGGCTGGGCCTTCTTCGACGATGGTGCCGCTGTGCAGAAAGCACACGCGGTCGGCCACTTCGCGCGCAAAGCCCATCTCATGCGTGACGACGATCATCGTCATGCCTTCGCGGGCGAGTTCGCGCATCACCTCCAGCACATCGCCGACGAGTTCGGGGTCGAGCGCAGAGGTGGGCTCGTCAAACAGCATCGCCTCGGGCTCCATCGCCAGCGCGCGGGCAATCGCCACGCGCTGCTGCTGACCGCCGGAAAGCTGCGCCGGATACGCCTCTGCCTTGGCGGCCAGGCCCACTTTTTCCAGCAGCGCCATCGCCTTGGCACGTGCGGCTTCGGGGCGTTCGCCCTTCACGTAGACGGGGCCTTCCATCACGTTTTCGAGCACGCTGCGATGCGGGAACAGGTTGAAGCGCTGGAACACCATGCCCATGCGGCTGCGCAGCGTGTGGATGGTTTTGCTGTGTTGATCGACGCGTTCGCCAAAGGCGCGGATCTCGCCGCCGTCGTACGACTCCAGCCCGTTGATGCAGCGCAGGACGGTCGACTTGCCCGAGCCCGACGGGCCGATCAGGCAGACGACCTCGCCCTTGTTCACGTGCAGGCTCACGCCGCGCAGCACGTGATGGTCGCCAAAGTGCTTCTGCAGATCGCGGATTTCGATCATGCTCATCGTTTGGCCCTCCCCGCGCCCATGCGGTGTTCGAGCTTGCGCAGGCCGAACACCAGCGGCAGGCTCATCACCAGATAGAGCAGCGCGACCAGCGTGTAGACCGTCATGTTCTGGAACGTGGACGAGGCGATGAGCTGCCCCGCGCGCGTCATTTCCGCCACCGTGATGGTGGACACCAGCGACGAATCCTTGAGCATCATCACCAGCGTGTTGCCGTACGGCGGCAGCGCAATGCGAAAGGCCTGCGGCAGGATCACGCGCCGCATGATGAGCGTGCCACGCATGCCCATCGCTTGCGCCGCTTCACGCTGGCCGGGGTCGACCGCTTCGATGCCGGCGCGGAAGTTCTCGGCCTGATACGCCGAATACGCAATGCCCAGCCCGATCACGCCTGCCTGAAACGCGGAGAGCTGAATGCCGATGTCCGGCAACACGAAGTAGATGTAGAAGAGCTGCACGATGATCGGCAGCCCGCGGATGATGTTGACGATCGTCGCCCCGGCCGCAGACACGGCCTTGACGGGCGACAGGCGCATCAGCGCGAGCCCCAGCCCGATCACGCTGCTAAGCAGGAACGACAGCACGGTCACCTCCACCGTGACCACCGCCCCCTTCAGCAGGATCGGCAGGAAGTCCTGCGCGTGCTCAAGAAACGTTGCAACACTCATGGCGCATCACCCGTCCGGAATTCAGATGCCCCACTTCTTCACGATGGCATCCAGCGTGCCGTCGGCCTTGATCTTGGCGATGGCCTTGTTGAGGCGGCTGAGCGTTTCGGTATCGCCCTTGCGCACCACCAGGCATACATCACCGACGTTGGCGGGTTTGTAGCCGGCAGCCAGCTTCACGCCCTGGAAGGCGTTCTGGCGGATCTGGTACGCGATGATCGGCTGGTCGCCCAGGCCGGCCTTGATGCGGCCCAGCGCCAGGTCGCGCGTCATGTCAGCCACCGAGTCGTAGCTGCGCACTTCCTTGAAGATGCCCTTCTTGTTAAGCATGTCGAGGAACACCGTGCCGACCTGCGCACCCACGACTTCGCCTTTCAGATCATCAAGCGTGGCGTAGTTCTTGGCGTCGTCCGCCTTGACGATCAGGCCTTCGCCGTACGAGTAGACCGGATCGGAGAAATCCACCACCTGCGCGCGCGCCGGCGTCTTGAGCATCGCCGCCGAGATGATGTCGATCTTGTTCGACGTGAGCGACGGAATCAGCGCCGAGAACACCGTCTGCTGCACGTTCACGTTGAAGCCGCCCGCCTTGGCCACCGCGTTGACGGTGTCAACCATCATCCCCTGGATGGAGTTCGTCTTCACGTCGAGGAAGGTGAACGGCACGCCGGTGGCCGTGGCGCCGACGTTGTAGGTAGCCGGTGCGCCTGCACCTTGTGCCCACGCGAACGAAGCGGTGCCGAGCATGCACCCGACCAGTGCGGCACCGAGCGTGAAGCGGCGTGAAAAAGAGACGACAGACATGACAACCCTCCAGGCAACGAAAAAAGACGCACCCCAAACGCACATCCACGGGGACCGGTTCACCTTCATGCAATGCTTATGCCAATATTCGAACGTGCTGCATCGATAAATAACTATGGAAAACCACTGATCGATGCATGCGAATCGATATGCGATTCTAAGAGCGCTGATTTGCCAACCGAAAGCCACATGCCATGACCGACGCTGCCGACGCCCCCGACCTGCTGTTCAACCAGTCGCTGGAGAAAGGGCTTGCCGTGCTGGGCGCCTTCAACGCGCAGCGCCGCACCATGACGATTGCCGAAGTGGCCGCGGCGGCGGGCATCAACAAAAGCTCGGCGCAGCGCATGGTCTACACGCTCGAGCAGCTCGGCTACCTGCGCAAGCATCCGCAGACGCGGCGCTACCAGCTCACCCCCGCAGTGATGAAGATCGGCTTCAACTACCTGGCCGCCGACACGTTGATCGACGTGGCCAATCCGTTCCTGGCCGAGCTGACCAAGCTGACCACCGAAACCTCGTGCCTGACCGAGCCCGACCAGGACGAGATGGTGTACGTCGCCCGCTTTGTGAGCGCGCATTTCGTGCCGGTGCACATGCCCATCGGCAGCCGCATCCCGATGTACTGCACCGCGTCGGGCCGCGCCTACCTGAGCGCGTTGCCGATGCCCGAAGCGCAGGCCATCGTCGAGGCATCGCAGCGCGTGGCGCACACCATGCACACGCGCACCGACGTGGCGGACATCATGGAAACGCTGCGCCAGGCGCGCCAGCGCGGCTACGCCACCAACTGCGAAGAGCTGTTCCTCGGCGACATGACGATCGCCGCGCCGGTGATCGGCGGCAACGGCCGCGCGCTCGGGGCCATCCATCTCGTTGCCCCGACCGGGCGATGGACGCCCGACGAGATGGAGGCCAAGCTCGGCCCCGCCCTGCTGCAGTGCGCGCGCGCCATCAGCACGTCATTGCGCGCGCTGGGTTGACCGGCGTTCTGCGCCGGCGCGCAAAGCCCGGCACAATGCACGCACCGCCGCCCCACCGCTCATCACGATGACGCTCCCATCGCTCCACGACTTTCCGCTGCAGTCCATCGACAAGCTCCGCTACGGCGACACCGACCGCCAGGGCCACATCAACAACGCCGTCTTCGCCACGTACCTGGAGACCGGCCGCGTGGAAATGCTCTTCACGCCCGACAACCCACTGGCCGCGCCCGGCTGCGAGTTCGTCATCGCGCAGCTTGTGCTGGACTTCCGCAACGAGATCCTCTGGCCCGGCACCGTGCAGATCGGCACACGCGTGGCGAGCATCGGGCGCAGCTCCGTCAAGCTCGAGCAGGCCATCTTCCAGAACGGCCAATGCGCCGCGACATCGCAATCGGTGATCGTGCAGATCGACGTGGCGACGCGCCAGTCGAGTCCGATTACCGACAGCGCCCGTCAGCGCCTGGCTGCGCTCACCGGCGCCCCTGCCGGCGCCGAAGCGGAGTGATGCGCGCTGTACGCAAACGAACGCCCTCAAAAAACTTTTAACTTTGCTTGCACTTCTGCCGCTTGCCGGGAGCAAGATGGCTCTCCCGTTCAATCACGCGGAGGTGACCATGGGACTGTTGGATGAAGTGGGCAAAATCGCCGGCGCCGTCGCCGCCGTTGAAGCCGCCGAGAAAGTCGATCCGGATGCCGGCCTGCTGACCAAGGCCGTCGCCGCCGTCGCCGGTTTCAAGGGCGCGGGCGCGCTGGAAGCGATGCTCGAAAAGAAGGACGAAGCCAAGGCCGAAGGCGAGGCCGCTCCGGAAGATGGGGCAGCGCCGCAGGCTTGATTGCTTGCAGGCTCAAAAGGATTTGGGGGACCCCGCCGGTTGGCGGGGTTTTTGTTTTTTCTACAGCGTTGACGAATCAGGAAAACACGGCGAGTCCGTGCTTCTGCACCAGCTGCAGGAGGCGTGCAGCCATGCCGCTAGGTTTTTTGTCACCTTGCTCCCACTGCCGCACTGTCGAAGCAGTGGTGTTCAGGTATGCAGCGAACACACTTTGGCTGACGTTCACAGATTTACGGATGCGCGCGATTGCCTTCGCATCGAATTCCGGCACAGGCTCTATGCACAGGTCGTCGTACTCGCGCATGGTTTTCTTGTCGATGAGCTTGGCGCGATACAGGTCCGAGGCTAGGCTGTGAATGGCCTCAGATGCGTCGCTCTTGAATCGTGTCTTAGTCATTGCAAATTTCCACCAGCGCTTGTAGTTCGACCAGCGAGTCAATCTCTGTGTCTCGCAGTTTGCCCAAATTTGCGGCAGCTTTTCGGAAGTCCTTCAGTTCACGGTCATTGATGTTCTCTCGGTCGCTCTTGGCGAACAGAAAGACAAAGAACCAACAGTGGCCAATCTTGTTCACCACGATGCCGCGTCTGCGGTTCTGGTCCAAGCGCTTCTTCCATACGTTGCCACCAAGATCGTCGCCCATGCCCAGCGTCAACTGCTTGGCCGCCCGGCACAGTTCCACGTCGGCAATACCTGCAGCTTTCGCCGCCTTGTTGAACCACTTGGTTTTGAATATGCGCGGTGAGAGGGGCTTCATGCTGCTTTCGTAAGGGCTAAATATACCACTGGGTGGTATAGATTGTGGTGGTTCGTCAATGAGGGGAAGCGCACAAACTTAGCGAGCAATGTGAGCCATCGCTATCGGAATTGGCTGCAATTCATGGCACAGCGCTCTTTGGAGAAGACGGTGACCATATAATCCCCACCGTCACCGCACCAACGGTGACTGGGTTTAGCAGCCCACCCCTTTTTCCCAGACGGACAGCCGCCTCCGCGCGGCATTTTTGTGTCCGGTGCTTGTGCACGCCTATGTGTTTCATGGCGGGCCGGGCGGTGAGACCTTCGGGTCTGCCGGTAGCTGGGATAGGGCCGGTCTGCTAACGCCGTCGTCAGGCCCGCCACCCTCGTTTAGCAGCGAGCGGCGAGCCTCCATCAACCTATCCCCGGAGGCTACATGGCTACCGCACTCAGCGGGCATCGCCCCGCGTCTTATCCTTCCCCTCCACCTTGGCGCTGCAGGCTTCCCACGCAACCGGGAGGTGCCGCATGTCTTTGACCAACAACCGCCTCTACCTGAACGGTGCGATCTCGGCGCGCGCGTTTCTGTGCCGCACGCGCGCTGACATGCAGACCCATGGCCAGCGGCGGCTGGGCATGCTGCGCGAGCAGCTCACGTACTTCTCGGAACACGCGTATCCGCAGGCCTTCGTGAAGGGCTTTATCGATGCCATCGACGCGTATCTGTCGATGTCGCTCGGGGGGAGCGACGTGGATCCGCGCACGTGGGAGGTATTGGCGGCCATCGAGCGACGGCAGATCACCGCCGCATAACAACGGATGGACGTATCCCCGGGGCGGGCCGGGGATGCCAGGTAGACAGCCGACCGCAGATCAAGCTGCGCGCTTGCGCTCCAGCGCGCTCTGCCGCGTAGAAAATCCGTCTCGAATACAGTGCGCCAGCGCTTGTGTTGCCTGGCTCGCACCTTGCGCCGGCAACAGCAGGCTGATCGCAAACATCGGCAGTTCCGGCAGGCCGGCTTCGGGCCCGAGGATGTCCAAGTCCGCAGGCACCGTCGGCGTCAGCCATGCCGTGACGGCCAGCCCGGTGCGGACCGTGGCGGTGGTCGCTTCGATGTTGCCGCTCTCGAACACCGTGCGCCATTCGATGCCGTGCTCGCCCAGCGCCTTGAGCACGCGGGCGCGGAAGGCGCAGCTTTCGTCCACCATCGACAGCGGCAGCGGGCGCTTCGCATGCACGTTGCCGCCGCGCGGGCCGACCCACACCAGCCGCTCCACGCACAGGCATTCGCCTGTGGCTTCATCCACCGGCGCTTCGACCACGGCGACGTCCAGCTCGCCGCGCGCAATGCCCTCCGCCAGCTCGGGTGAGGTGCCGCAGACGATGGTCAATTCCACCGACGGCCACGCTTCGGTAAACGCCTTGAAGATCGGCGGGAAAACGGTGCCGACCAGGTCGTAAGGCACGCCCAGGCGCACCGGCCCCTGCAGCGGGCGCGCCGCCATGTCGGCCCAGATTTCGTCGTTGAGGGCGAGCAGGCGTTTGGCGCGGCCGAGGAACCGTTCACCCGCGTGGGTGAGTTCGAGCCGCCGGCCGTCGCGCTCGAACAGGCGGCATTCGAAGGCGTCTTCGAGCCGCTTGATCTGCTGGCTGATGGCGCCCTGCGTGAGGTGCAGCGCGTTGGCCGCCACCGTCATGCTGGCGTTTTCCGCCACGGCAATGAAGGTGCGGACGAGGGTGATGTCGAGGTTCTTCGCCATCGCTGCATTCTAGAAGCTAATGCCTGGTGGCTAAAACCTCATTGCTGCTAATGACTTGTCAGCGCACGAGCAGCTTCATCATCGTCTCGAACGTCTTCCCGTACGGCGCGCGGAACAGGCCCAGCCCGTTCAGCCGGGCCTGCCTGAACACCGGCTTCATCTTCGAGAACCGCTCGAACCCGTGGATGCCGTGGTACGCGCCCATGCCGCTGGCGCCCACGCCGCCAAAGGGCAGGTCGTCCTGCGCCACGTGCAGCAGGGTTTCGTTGATGCAGACGCCGCCGGCGATGGTGCTGCTCATCACGCGGTCGATGGTGCTGTTGCTGCGCTCGAACACGTACAGCGCGAGCGGGCGCGGGCGCGCGTTGATGTAGTCGATGGCCTCGTCCAGCGTGCGATAGGGCACCAGGGGCAGCAGCGGGCCGAAGATCTCTTCCTGCATGACGCGCATGTCGTCGGTGCCGCCGGTGATGAGCGCGGGCGGGAACAGGCGCGTAGCGTCGTTGGGCGCAACATTGGTGAGCGGCAGCACCTGCGCGCCCTGCTCGCGGGCCTCGTCGGCCAGGCTGGCCATGCGCTGGAAGTGGCGCGGGCTGATGAGCGTCGTGTAATCGCGGTTGCGCGCCATGTCGGGGTACATCTTGCCGACCAGCTTGCGTGCGGCATCGATGAAGCGCTGTTCGGTGCCCGCGGGCAGTAGCACGTAGTCGGGCGCCACGCAGGTCTGGCCGGCGTTGAGCAGCTTGCCCACCAGCGTGCGCTCCACCGCGCGGTCAAAGTCCGCATCCGGCCCGATCAGCGTGGGCGATTTGCCGCCCAGCTCGAGCGTCACGGGCGTGAGGTTGTCGGCGGCCGCGCGCATGACGTGATGGCCGACGTTGGTGGAGCCGGTGAACAGCAGGTGGTCGAACGGCAGCCGCGAGAAGGCCTCGGCGACGGCCGCATCGCCATTGATGACGCGCACTTCATCGGCGGCAAAGCTGCGCTCGACCAGGTCGGCAAACAGGGCGGAAAAGCGCGGCGTGTATTCCGAGAGCTTGACCATCGCCCGGTTGCCCGCGGCCAGTGCGGAGACCAGCGGCCCGATGGTCAGATAGATCGGGTAGTTCCACGGCACGACGATGCCCGCCACGCCCAGCGGCTGCGGAATCAGCCGCGTGCTGGCCGGCCGGAACCACAGACTCACGCCGCGTCGCTGCACGCGCATCCAGCGCTTGCCATGCGACAGCGCGTGCTTGATGCCGTCCACGCTCGGGAAGATCTCCAGCAACTCGGTTTCCTGCCGCGAGCGATTGCCGAAGTCTGCGCTGACCGCCTGGGCGATGGCCTCGCGGTTGTCCATGACAAGGCGCTTGAGGCGCATCAGCCGATCCCGGCGCACGGGCCAGGTGGGCAGCATGTCGGCCTGGTGGGCGGCGCGCATGGCCTCGAAGGTCTGCTGCATGCGCAGCATATGCGGGGCGGGCAGGTCGGCAGGTTGCATGGGAGGCTCCTGGCAAGGTCGGCGGATCGGTGCAATTGCAAAGCAGTATGGTCGCCACGCGCGCGTGCGACGGGCTGATACGCGCCTGCCGTGTGCCGCATGCCAGGCTTGCCTGGGCCCGCGCAACCGTGTGCCAGCGCGGAATTGTTGCGTTGCGGCATCCCGCCATCGCTACTCGAGCAAGGGTTGATGGGCGGCGGCGCGCCGGTTTGCTGCGTGACATCGAACGATGCCTCTAATGCGGGTAAGCCCGGCCGTTTGAAACAACCCAGCGCGCCTAGGATGTGAATTCAGGACCGGCAGACAGCTGGCGGCGTCGCTCGCCCAGATAAAAAACACCATCCGGAGACACCCATGGCCACGGATTCGCTCACCTCCGCGCTGACTTTCGACTACGTCATCGTCGGCGCCGGCTCGGCCGGTTGCGCGCTTGCCAGCCGGCTGACCGAAGACCCGGACGTCACTGTCGCCCTGCTGGAAGCCGGGCCGCACGATCATCACCTCTCGGTGTGGGTGCCGGCCGGCTGCGCGGCGTCGCTGCCGTTCAAGAACAAGCGCAACTATGGCTTCCTGACCGTGCCGCAGCCGGGCCTCGGTGGGCGCCAGGGCTACCAGCCGCGCGGGCGCGGTCTCGGCGGCAGCTCATCGCTGAACGCAATGATCTACATCCGCGGCACGCCCAGCGATTACAACCACTGGGCCGCGCTCGGCTGCACCGGCTGGGGCTGGAGCGACGTTCTGCCCTACTTCAGGCGCGCCGAAGGAAACGAGCGCTGCGCGGGTCGCGACGATGATCCGCTGCACGGCGGCACCGGCCCGCTGCACGTGAGTGACCTGCGCACCGGCAACCCGATTGCCCGTCGCTTTGTCGAGGCCGCCGTGGCCGCGGGCTACCCGCGCAACGACGATTTCAACGGCCCGCGGCAGGAGGGTGTCGGCCCGTATCAGGTCACGCAGTACAACGGCGAGCGCTGGAACGCCGCGCGCGCCTACCTGCATGGCGGCGACAAGGCCGATGCCACGTTCTGCCGCAACCGCCGTCAGCTCACGGTGCTGCCCGACACGCAGGCGCTGCGCATCGTCTTCGACGGCAAGCGCGCCACGGGTGTGACGGTGGAGCGCGGCGGCCGCACCGAAACGTTGCGTGCGCGGCGCGAGGTGATCGTGTCGTCGGGCGCATTCGGCTCGCCGCAATTGCTGATGGCCTCGGGCGTGGGCCCGGCCGAGCATCTGCGCGCGCTCGGCATTCCGGTCGTGCACGACCTGCCTGGCGTCGGCCAGAACCTGCAGGACCACCTCGACATCATCCTGCACAAGAAGACGTTCAACCTCGACCTGATCGGCTATTCGCTGCGCGGCAGCGTGAACATGCTGAGCGAGATCCTGCGCTACCGGCGCGAGCGTCGCGGCATGCTGGCGACCAACTTTGCCGAAGCCGGCGGCTTCATCAAGAGCCGGCCAGACCTGGCCGATCCCGATCTGCAACTGCACTTCGTGGTCGCCATGGCCGACAACCACAACCGCACGTTCAACTACGGCCACGGCTATTCGTGCCACGTCTGCGTGCTGCGCCCGAAGAGCCGCGGCGAAGTGCGCCTGGCCTCCGCCGACACGCGCGACGCCCCGCTGATCGATCCCAAGTTCCTTTCCGACCCCGACGACATGGCCGGCATGCTCGCCGGCTTCCGCGCCGTGAAGAGCATCTTCGCGCAGCGCCCGCTGGCCGACCTGGGCGGGCGCGAGCTGTATTCAGCCAACATCCGCGGCGACGGCTCCGACGACGAAGCCGTGCGCGCCCTCATCCGCCAGCACGCCGACACCATCTACCACCCCGTCGGCACCTGCAAGATGGGCAGCGCCGACGATGGCATGGCCGTGGTCGACCCCGAACTGCGCGTACGCGGCCTGACAGGCCTGCGCGTGATCGACGGCTCCGTCATGCCGACGCTCATCGGCGGCAACACCAACGCCCCAATCATCATGATTGCCGAGCGCGCCGCAGACCTCATGCGTCAAGGCGGACGCCCGACACTGAATGTGGTGAGCAGCATCGCGGTGCAGGCAGCGCCGGCGGAGGTGCACTGAAAACAGCGAGGGCGGCGAACCGCAGCGCCGCCCTCCGCATACCAACGGTGTGGCCGTTGGAGCCCTAGATGGCGCCTTGAATTTCTGTGAGCGGGCGGAAAAAGGAAGGAGGCCTGTCTGAGCGCAGCGAGTTTGCCTCCTTCCCCGCACGGTCACATAAATTCAAGGGGAAGTCGCCATCTCGGGCGCGCCTTTCAGGGATGCCCCAACACCATCAACGAGCACCCCGAAGCAAATCAGAGATCAGTTCCCAGCACTATCCGTAGGCGTATTAAACGAATCCCGCAACAAATAACTCATCGGCACCTCCAGATTCACCCCATTCGGCGGAATCGGCTGCTGGAACCACTTCTTGTAGAGCTTCGGCACCTCGCCGTCGACAATCAGCCGCGTCATCGCCTGGTCGATCAGCTTCTTGAACTCCGGATCCTGCTTGCTCAGCATGATCGCGTACGACGACACAAGCTGCGTCTTGCCCGCCAGGCGGTAGTCAGCCGGGTTCTTTGCCGTGGCGCGCATGCCCGAGAGCAGGATGTCGTCGCCGGCAAACGCGTTGGCGCGGCCATCGGCCAGCATCGCAAACGCGCTGCGCAGGTCATTGGCCTCCACCACCTGGATCGTCATGCCCGTTTCGTTGAGCTTGCGTGCGAGGTCGGCATTGGTCGAGCCGCGCGCGGCCACCACCGTCTTGCCGTTCAGGTCTTCCCATTGCTGGATCGGCGAGCTGGCCTTCACCAGCATGCGGCCCTTGGTGATGTAGTGCGGGATCGTGAAGGCCACCTTCTGCCGGCGCTCCGGCGAGTTGTTCGTCGAGCCGCATTCCAGGTCGGCCTTGCCCGTGGCGACCACGTCCAGGCGGTTGGCGGCCGTGACGGGCACGTACTGCACTTTCAGGTCCGGGCGCTTGAGCGACGTGCGCAGCGAGTCGATCAGCCGCGAGCAGATGTCGATGGCGTAGCCGACCGGCTTGGTGCCATCGAGATACGAGAAGGGGATGGAGTCTTCCCGATACGCCACATGCACCGTGCCGGAGTCGCGGATGCGATCCAGCGTCGGGGTGGCGGCAGCAGCGTCGGGTGAGAAGAATGTGGCGGAAACAGCGGCGGGAACGGCAAGCGCGGCCAGCAGCCACGTGCGCGCGGGGAACGACATCGTCAACGGTCCTGGGAGAGGGTTAGGGCTCTAGTGGCACGACTGGCTGCGCTGTTGCCCTGTCGGCGCAGCTCTGGCGTGCGCGCCGTCACTCCCCCCGGGGAATGCCAAAACGTGAAGCAATGTCACGCGCCGCCATGGGCGCGCATTATGCGCTGATTGCGGGTATACCCTCAAGCACCTCTGCGGTGCCTGGATAAGCGGCCAGACGTCGGTCCGTGGTGAAAAGCGTTCGGCGAAAGCGTGCGCTCACGTTTAGCCGCATTCCCCGGGGTGGTGTTACACGGGCCACGCGCGCTGCAGCACGGCGCCGAGTTCTTGCGCATGCCCATCGAGCGTGCCGAACACACGGCCATGCTGGTGATGGAAACGGCTGGCGATAAAGCGCTCGGCGTCGTCCGGGTGGGCGTGGGCCAGCATCAGCGCCGCCTGCGCCGTGAGCGCCAGCCCCTGCGCGATGCGGCGCGCGGAGGTTTCCTGGATGTCACCCGGCTGATGCAGCATCGCCTGCAGCGCGGCCAACTCCGCCCGCACGGCACGGTGGCCCTGGGCGCGCTCGCCAATGTCGTGCACCAGGCGCAGCGCATCGTCCGGCGTGCGGCCGATGGCGCGCAGCACGTCCAGGCACATCACGTTGCCCGAGCCTTCCCAGATGGAATTGACCGGCGCCTCGCGGTACAGGCGCGCCATCGGGCCTTCTTCCACATAGCCGTTGCCGCCCCAGACTTCCATCGCCTCGCCGGTCGCTTCGATGGTGCGCTTGCAGACCCAGAACTTGGCGGCGGGCGTGACAATGCGTTTCCACGCCGCGGCCAGCGGATCGACATCGGCCCGCTCGAACGCGTTGCCCAGTTCCATCATCAGCAAGGTCGCGGCTTGCGATTCCAGGGCCAGATCGGCCAGCACGTTGCGCATCAGCGGTTGGTCGGCCAGCAGGCGGCCGAATGCCATGCGATGGCGCGCGTGGTGCAGCGCCTGCATCAGCGCGTGGCGCAGGATGGCCGCGCTGCCGATCACGCAGTCGAGCCGCGTGTGCGTCGCCATCTCGATGATGGTCGGAATGCCGCGCCCTTCCTCGCCAATGAGGATGCCCTCCGCACCGCGAAACTCGACTTCGCTGCTCGCGTTCGAGCGGTTGCCGAGCTTGTCTTTCAGGCGCTGGATCTGGATCGGATTCTTGCTGCCGTCATCGCGAAAGCGCGGCACGAAGAAGCACGACAGCGGGCCGTCTTCTGCACCCATGCGCGCGACCACCAGGTGCGCATCACACATCGGCGCAGAGAAGAACCACTTGTGGCCGGTGATGGCGTACGTTGCGCCACGGCCCTCGCCGCGCAAGGGCATTGCCACCGTGGTGTTGCTGCGCACATCGGAGCCGCCCTGCTTTTCGGTCATGCCCATGCCGACGAGGATGGCGGTTTTCTGGCGCCACGGCAGATCACGTGCGTCGTGTTCGCGGGCGTAGAGACGCGGCCCCAGGTCGGCAAACAACGCGGTTTCTTTCTGCAGCACGGGAATGCTGGCGAACGTCATCGTCGCCGGGCACAGCGTGCCGGATTCGATCTGTGCCTGCATGAAATAACCGGCGGTGCGGGCGGCCCAGGCGCCCGGGCGCGGGTCGGCAAACGGCAGCGCCTGCAGCCCCTGGCTGCGCATCAGGCCGAGCAGCGCGTGCCAGGCGGGGTCGAAGCGGATGGCGTCGATGCGCTCGCCCGTGCGGCTGTGGGTGTGGAGTTCGGGGTGATAGGTGTTGGCCTCCGCAGCCCACTGCAGCGTCTCCGGCGCGCCGAGCTGGTCACCGAAGGCTTGCAGCGCGCCGGCGTTCCAGCCGCCGCCCAGGCGTTCGAGCGCGCCTTGCAGCGTGGTGTCGGACGTGAAGGGGTTGAAGCCGGTCAGGTCCGGGACCTGGTTGAAGACGCGGTGGGTGGCCTCTGTGGGCATTGGGAGTCTCCTGGCGTGGCGCTTTTGGGTGTGTGGGCCATGGTAGACCACCGGGGGGCGGGCTGGGTGGAGGGGGATTTCTATACGAGCTGGATTGGGGCGGTGGTTTTTTGACTTGGTGGTTCATCTGTGTTTCGTACCCTGCCGGGGCTGAAACAAGGGATGCACCACAAGCAAAAAAAACCACATCAAGAAGCGACCGGCTTCTCCCCCGTCAACAAGTAATGCATCAACTCCCGCACCGGCCGGATCGCCTCCCCGAACGGCAGCTTCCCCGCCCCGCGGAAAAACAGCCCGCGTTCCACGTCCCCCCGCAGCGCCTGCGCCAGCTTCAGGTCAATGCAGAACTGCCCCACCTTGCCGATGCCATCCCGCAGGCCGCACGTCTGCAGGCAATCGAACCCCTGCAGGCAGTCCCGCACCTTGGCCTTGGCCTGCAGCGCGCTTTCGCGAGACAGATAACGCGACAGCCAAGGCGTCATCACGGCCCGCGCGGGCAGCCCGGCCACGCTGACAAACTCGCTGATATCGCCTTGCTCCGCACCCGTCAGCACCCGCTTGAAGCGCACGTGCGCATCGCCCTCCTCCGTCACCGCAAACGCCGTACCGAGCTGCACCGCAGCGGCGCCCTTGTCGAGCCAGTGTTTCACCTTGGCATGCGAATCGATGCCGCCCGCGAGGATGATCGGAATCTGCTCCGCCGCCAGCCCCAGCTTGATGAACAACTCCCGGCATTCATCCAGCACGCGCGCAAACGAGAACCGCTCGTCGCGCAAATCTTCAATACGCGCCGCGCCCAGGTGGCCGCCCGCATGCGTGGGGTGCTCGATCACCACCGCGTCCGGCAGCCGCGCCTTTTTCATCCAACGTTTGAGCACGACGCCCACGCCGCGCGAGTCGGAAAGGATGGGGATGAGCGCCACCTTCGGATGCTCCGCCGTCATCTCCGGCAGATCGAGCGGCAGCCCTGCGCCCATGACGATCGCATCGGCGCCGCTCTCGCAGGCCTGCCGCACCAGCGCAGGGTGCGATTCCACGGCCTTCATCACATTCACGGCGATCAGGCCGCGGCCTTCCGATGCGGCGCGCGCGGCGCGGATTTCCCGGTCGAGCGCGACGAGATTGGCGGCGTTGATGGCGTCCTTGTCGCGCGATTTCTCGGTCGCGGCCACGAGGTCCGCATGGTGATGCCGCAGGTCGATGCTGGCGATGGTGCCCATGCCGCCTTCGCGCGCAACGGCGCCGGCCAGCCGGTGCGCCGAGATGCCGACGCCCATGCCGCCCTGCACGATAGGCACGAGGCTGCGCCCCGCGAGTGTGAACCGACGCTCCAGCATGACAACTCCCCCCAGCGGCTTTGCCGCAACGCAACAGGCATGAAAAATGGGTTCGAGCGTCGCACAGGTGAAACGCGGCCGGATTGCGCCAGATCAAGCCGACTGTGCCCGTGCGCCCCGATGCACTTTGCCCGCGGGTTTGGACTGAAATGACCCGGCAGCCGTCACCTGCCGGGAATTCTTGCTGGCAACGCCGGCAGCCCTGTGCTTAAATTCAGCCTCGTTGGATGAAACAGGGGTGCCGTACGGATGGGCCGTGCGGCTGAGAGAGTCCCTTCGCACCCGATCCGGTTCGTACCGGCGTGGGAAGTTTCAGAACACCGCGTAGTCTCGGCAGCCCACCCTTCCGGGTCACGCCACCTCTCCCGGTTTCGTCCACCGCCTGATCCACCAGGCCACAGCATCCAAGGACGAGACCATGCCCCAAGCCAAAACCGCCCCCGCCGCCTCATTCGACTCGCTGCAGACCGAGCTCGACCAGAAGTTCGCGTACCCCGCTTCCAGCAAGACCTACATCATCGGCAGCCGCCCGGACATTCGCGTGCCGATGCGCACGATCAAGCAGACCGCCACGCGCACCGACCAGGGCGAGATGCTGAACCCGCCGATTCCCGTGTACGACACCTCGGGCCCGTACTCCGACCCCGACGTGCACATCGACCTGAAGGCGGGTCTTGCCCCGGTGCGCGCCAAGTGGATCGACGAGCGCGGCGATACGGAAATCCTCCCGGGCCTGTCGTCGGAATACGGCCAGACACGCGCCAACGACCCGGCCACCGCGCACCTGCGCTTCTCGCACATCTCCAAGCCGCGCCGTGCCAAGGCTGGTGCCAACGTCACGCAGATGCACTACGCGCGCCGCGGCATCATCACGCCCGAGATGGAGTACGTCGCGCTGCGCGAGTCGCTGAACCTGCAGGCGCTGATGGACAAGCCCGAATACCGCAAGCTGCTCAAGCAGCATCCGGGCTTCGCGTACGGCGCAAACCTGCCGCAGCGCCCGGAAGACATCACGCCGGAATTCGTGCGGGCGGAAGTGGCCGCTGGCCGCGCAATCATCCCCGCCAACATCAATCACACCGAGCTGGAGCCGATGGCCATCGGCCGCAACTTCCGCGTGAAGATCAACGGCAACCTCGGCAACTCGGCGGTGACGTCGTCGCTGGCCGAGGAGGTGGAAAAGATGGTGTGGGCGATCCGCTGGGGCGCCGACACGATCATGGACCTGTCCACCGGCAAGCACATTCACGAAACGCGTGAATGGATCCTGCGCAACTCGCCGGTGCCCATCGGCACGGTTCCGATCTACCAGGCGCTGGACAAGACCGGCGGCGTGGCGGAAGACCTGACGTGGGAGATGTTCCGCGACACGCTGATCGAACAGGCCGAGCAGGGCGTGGACTACTTCACCATCCACGCCGGCGTGCTGCTGCGCTACGTGCCGCTCACGGCCGACCGCGTGACGGGCATCGTGTCGCGCGGTGGCTCGATCATGGCCAAGTGGTGCCTGGCGCATCACAAGGAGAACTTCCTGTACACGCACTTCGACGAGATCTGCGAAATCATGAAGGCGTACGACGTGTCGTTCAGCCTGGGCGATGGCTTGCGCCCGGGTTGCATTGCCGACTCGAACGACGCCGCGCAGTTCGGCGAGCTGCACACGCTGGGCGAACTGACCAAGAAGGCGTGGGAGCACGACGTGCAGGTGATGATCGAAGGCCCGGGGCACGTGCCGCTGCAGCGCGTGCAGGCCAACATGGACGAAGAGCTGAAGCACTGCTTCGAAGCGCCGTTCTACACGCTTGGGCCCCTGGTGACCGACATCGCCCCAGGCTACGACCACATCACCAGCGGCATCGGCGCAGCCAACATCGGCTGGTACGGCACCGCCATGCTGTGCTACGTCACGCCCAAGGAACACCTGGGCCTGCCCGACAAGGAAGACGTGCGCGAAGGCATCATCACCTACAAGATCGCCGCGCATGCGGCCGACCTTGCCAAGGGCTGGCCCGGCGCGCAGCTGCGCGACAACGCGCTGTCGAAGGCGCGCTTCGAGTTCCGCTGGGAAGACCAGTTCAACCTGGGCCTCGATCCGGAGAAGGCGCGCGCCTTCCACGATGAAACGCTGCCGGCCGAGGGCGCCAAGATCGCGCACTTCTGTTCGATGTGCGGTCCGAAGTTCTGCTCGATGAAGATCACGCAGGAAGTGCGCGACTACGCGGCCACGCTCGACACCAACGCTACTGCTGCCGTGAGCGGCATGGAAGAAAAGTCGATCGAGTTCCGCAAGAGCGGCAGCAAGATCTACAGCTAAGCCAAGCGGTGCAATGTCAACCTCGACTTCATTTGACGTAACGATCCTCGGCGGCGGCCTCGCTGGCCGCCTGTGTGCGTGGCAACTCGCGCAAACGGGGGTGCCGCCTGCGCGCATTGCCGTGGTGGAGCGCGGCCCGCGCGACGGCAGCGGTGCCGCGGCGTATGTGGCCGCGGCCATGCTGGCGCCGCTGGCTGAAGCCGCCGTGGCCGATCGTTTCGTCGTGGATTTGGGGTTGGCCAGCCTCGCGCTGTGGCGCACCTGGTTGCCCAAGCTGCGCACGCCGGTCTTCTTCCAGGAGGCCGGCACGCTCGTCGTGTGGCATGCGGCGGATCGTGGAGAGGCATCGCTGTTTGCCAGCCACGTCCGCAATGCCGCGCCGCCCGAACGCGTGGCCGCCGATCTGCGCGCCGTGGATGCAGCGGGCATTGCGCAGCTGGAGCCGCTGCTCGCGCAACGCTTCACGCAGGGCCTGTATCTGGCGGGCGAAGGTCAGCTTGACCCGCGCGGCGTGCTGGATGCGCTGGCGACCGAGCTGGAAGCGCTGGGCGTGCAGTTGCGCTGGAACACGGAGGTTGCCGATCCGAGCCCCGACGCGCTCGCCGCTGCCGGGCTGGGCGCGCGCCTCGTGCTCGATTGCCGTGGCCTCGGTGCCAAGCCGCAGTGGCCGCGCCTGCGTGGCCTGCGCGGCGAAGTGGCGCGCATCCATGCGCCGGACGTGTCGCTCACGCGGCCGGTGCGCATGCTGCATCCGCGCTACCCGCTGTACATCGCGCCCAAGCCGGGCAACGTGTACGTGATCGGCGCGACTGAGCTGGAATCCGACGACATGTCGCCGGCAAGCGTGCGCTCCACGCTGGAATTGCTGTCTGCGGCCTACGCCGTGCACCCCGCGTTTGGCGAGGCCCGCGTGCTGGAGCTGAATACGCAGTGCCGGCCGACGCTGCCCGACCATCGCCCCGCGCTGCGCTGGGATGGCGCGGGCACGCTGTCGGTCAACGGCCTGTACCGGCACGGTTACATGATTGCGCCCGCCGTCACCCAAGCCGCTGTGGCGACTGCACGCGCGTTGCTGGACGGCCGCACCATCGATGCGCACGACTGCGAATGGCCCGGGCTGTTCGCTGAAGCCGCATCCCCCGAACCTGTTTTGTCATGACGCTGAACGTCACCCTCAACGACCTGTCGCTCGCGCTGCCTGCGGGCAGCACGCTGGCCGACGCCATTGGTGCGGCCGCGCCGCAACTGCAGATCGCGCCGCCGTTTGCCGCATCCGTGAATGGCGATTTCGTGCCCAAGGCGCGCCATGCGCAGCACGCGCTCAAGACAGGCGACCGCATTGCACTCGTGCAGCCCGTCGTGGGCGGCTAGGAGTCTTCGATGACCACTACGAATCTGTCCGCCGTGGCTGACCCGCTGCGCCTCTACGACGAAACCTTCGCCTCGCGCCTGCTGCTGGGCACCGCGCGCTACCCGTCGCCGCAATCGCTGGAAGACGCCGTGCGTGTGTCCAACCCGGCCATGCTGACGGTCGCGTTGCGCCGCCAGAGCGCGGGCTCGCCCGAAGGCGGCGCGGGCTTCTGGAAGATGCTGCGCGAACTCGGCGTGCCCGTGCTGCCGAACACCGCTGGCTGCTATTCCGCCGACGAGGCCTACACGCTCGCGCAGATGTCGCGTGAGGTGTTCGAGACCGACTGGATCAAGCTCGAAGTCATCGGCGACGACTACACGCTGCAGCCCGACACGCTCGCGCTGCCGGCTGCGGCCGAACGCCTCATCCGCGACGGCTTCAAGGTGCTGCCGTATTGCACTGAAGACCTCGTGCTGTGCCGCCGCCTGCTCGACGTCGGCTGCCAGGCGCTGATGCCGTGGGCCGCACCCATCGGCACCGGCCGCGGGCCCACCAACCCGTACGGCCTGCGCCTGCTGCGCGAGCGCCTGCCCAACGTACCGCTGATCGTCGATGCGGGCCTGGGTGTGCCGTCGCACGCGACGCAGGTGATGGAATGGGGCTACGACGCCGTACTGCTCAACACCGCCGTCGCCCAAGCCGGCGATCCGGTGGCCATGGCGCAGGCGTTTGCGATGGCCACGCAGGCCGGTCGCCTTGCGCGGCTGTCGGGCCCGATGCCTGAGCGCGATGTCGCGCAGGCCAGCACGCCGGTTGTAGGTTTGCCGTTCTGGCATGCGGAAGAGAAGCAGGCATGAGTGCATCCGCCTTGCGTTTTTCCGCCGCGTGGCCGGAAGCTGCAGCCCTTGCTGCGCAGATCGTCGATCGCCATGTGGAAGCGTTCGGTCGCGCACCGCACGCCTGGAGCGTGACCGACCGCGCTGACGAAGCCACCAGCCCCGCCACCGTTCTGCTGACGACCGATACGGCGCAAGCCGAACGTGCTCGCTCTGCTGGCGCCGCTGTTGTGTTGACTGCAGTGGAAGGCGATCAACGCATCGACACCGTGCACGACCGCCTCGGTATGTATCGCTTCACGTCTGCGGCGCAAGGCGATGCATTCGATGCGCGCTTCGTCGCCATCTTCGGTGCGGCACTCGCGCTGGCATTCGAACCGCGCGATGCGCTGTGCGTGGCGCGCGCGTGGATTGCCGAAGGCAATGCCGATGCCCTCGCGTGGCCCACGCAATTCGATGCCCTGCCCCGCGTGATCGAACCGGCGTTGCCGTGCCCGACCGCAGCGGACCTTGCCTTTGCGCCGTGCCCGACGCAGCTCGGCATCTACGCCGTCGTGCCCGATGCGGACTGGGTGGCGCGCCTCGTCGCGCTCAAGGTGCCGACGGTGCAGTTGCGCTTCAAGTCGGACGACGCGCAGGCCGTGGTCGACCAGGTGCGCCGCGCAGAAGCCGCCGCACGCGGCAGCGCCACGCGCCTGTTCATCAATGACCACTGGCAAGTCGCGCTCGACGTGCATGCGCAGATGCCTGGCAGCGGCATCTACGGCATTCACCTCGGCCAGGAAGACATCGACGATGCCGACCTGGTGGCGATCCGCTCGGCCGGTTTGCGCCTTGGCATCAGCACGCACGGCTTTGCCGAAATGCTGCGCGTCGCACCGTTGAACCCGAGCTACCTTGCACTGGGCGCCGTGTTCGCCACGCCCACCAAGACCATGCCGACCGTGCCGCAGGGCCTCGGCCGCCTGTTCGCCTATGCGGCCGCCATGCGCACGCGCGTGCCGGCGCCGCCGCTGGTCGCCATCGGTGGCATCGATCTGGCAGCGATGCCGCGCGTGCTGGAATCCGGCGTGGGCTCCGTGGCGGTGGTGCGCGCCATCACCCAGGCGGCCGATGTGCCGGCTGCGGTAGACGCACTGCAAGCGACGTTCGCAGCGCACGTGCGCGCGTAAGCATCGTCCGCCGCACGTCTGGGCGCTTGCGCCGCGCACCCGCGTTTTTGCTGACCTATCCTGTTCGTGCGCCGCTGCGGTTGATGCCGCAGCGGCTTTCCGACACACGCTGCAGGAGACAAGACATGGCGGTCCAGCCCATCCCCGAGGGTTACCACAGCGTCACCCCGTACCTGAGCATCAAAGGCGCCGCGCGCGCCATCGACTTCTACAAGCAGGCCTTCGGCGCCACCGAGATCATGCGCATGAACGGCCCCAACGGCACCATCGCGCACGCAGAAATCCGCATCGGCAATTCGCCCATCATGCTGTCAGACGAAGCGCCGGGCACGATCTGCGCCAGCCCCGACACGCTGCAGAGCACGTCCGTCGGGCTGATGATCTACGTACCCAACGTCGACACCGTGTTTGCCAACGCGCTGAAGGCCGGCGGCACAGAAGTCCGCCCCGTGGTGGATCAGTTCTACGGCGACCGCTCCGGCACGCTCAAAGACCCGTTCGGCCACGTGTGGACCGTGTCCACGCATGTCGAAGACGTGGCGCCCGACGAGATGGCCAGGCGTATGGAGAAATGGACGAAGGAGCAGGCGGCATCGGCCTGACATCGGCGGTGCAAAGAATAAAGCGCGGACGAGAGCCGCGCTTTTTTTTGTTCATGCGTTCTCGACTAACTGCCGCGTCGAACATATCCCATCGTTGTTCATTACGTGCCGGCCTCAGGGGCGATGAAGTCAAAGAGTGTTGAGTCTCGCCGATTTCGTGCGCGACGCTCCGACACTGGTGGATCTGTGTGCATTCGCATCTTCCACCCTGAGGTCCTGCACGATGACTATCCCTGAACAGGCTCTGCCCGAAACTACCGTCACCGCCCGCCGCCGCTCGTTCTACGGCATCAAGGTGACGGACATCACCCTGCCCGGCGGCCCATGCCGCAAGGTCGTCTATCCGGCACCACTACCCGGCGTCATCATCTTCGTGCATGGCGTCAACTCCACCGGCGAATGGTTCGACGCCGCAGAGGAAGGCCTTTGCAGGGGGCTCAACGCCCGCCTGCAACGCAATGACGAACAAATGGCCTACCCCAAGGAGAGCGGCAAGCTCCGCCCCATGCGCTATACAGCCGAGCTGACAGAAGACGGCTATATATCTGACGACCTCAAAGCCAACACCTTCATTGAACCGGGCAGCGGCACCAGCCCCGTCATCCGTTTCCGCTGGGGCTACAAAGCCAGCAGCGAAGACGTCGTCCAGGAAGATGGCACCGTTCGAAACGAGCTTGCCAGTGTGGGCGGCAATATTCTGCTCGACGAGAAAAACGCGTGGGGCGGCGGTCCGTTCGTCAATGGCGCCTCCGCTCTGCCGGATCTGTTCGGCAAGGGCACCGACAGCGAAGTCTTGGGCGGTCTGTTTGAACTTCAGCACTTGCAAACCAGTGACCGCCAGATCTATAGCGCGCCCACGCGCCACTACCAGGCCTTTGCCGCGTGGCGGTTAGCCAAACTGGTCGCTCGCATCCGCGAGCTGCACCGCGACATCTTCGAACGCGATTGCCCCGTCACCGTCGTCTGCCATAGCCAGGGCAACATGGTGGGCCTGGCTTCCGCCTACTTCGGAGCTAACCATCCCGAGTTCCAATCATTGGGCGTAGCCGATACCTACGTCCTCGCCAACCCGCCTTACAGCCTGCGCGGTAGCCGCCTGGATAACTTCAGCCAATTTGACGGCGCAGGCCGCGTCACCTACGACGCGCGCGTTGCAGGCCTCAAGGGCTTCTTCGACATCGTGCGCCACTTCCAGGCCCGGGCCCAACACTACAGCCACCACGCCGTGGATCAGCTCGGATTCAACGCGTGCCCTCAGAATGGCGACACCCCGCGCACTGCCGCCCAGGACAGCGCTGACCACCAGACCCGGGGGCGCGTCTTCCTCTATTGCTGCCCGCACGACCGCGTCATCTCCGTTTCACCAGTCCAAGGCATGGGCTGGCTTGGACTGAACGACAAGGATGTGCAAGCCACCGGGGCCCGGGACATTCTGTTCCAACGCGTCTGGGCGCAAACCAAGCCGGGCACCCCGTACAAGGTTGGGGCAGAACCCGGCTACCGTTACCGCTATTGGCACGACACCATCGGCGCCACGCCGGCCGATGTGGGCAGCGGTTGGGATGACACCACCGGCACCTTCAAACCGCGGAACACCAAGCCCACTTTCTGGACGCCGTCCCCTGACACCGCGGGTGTTTCCTTCGCCAGGATCTGGGGCGATTCGCGCAAGAGCATTTGGGGCAAGCTGGTCGCCAGCGCTGCCGGCGTTCCAATCCAAGCCATCATGTGGGGCGGCCAAGCCGTGAAGGGCGCCACCAACGTCAATGCCGACCCAGCGGATGACTGGGCCGTGCTGGTCAATGCCCCCAAGGTGCCCAGCGGCGGCATCGTGCCCCAGGCCGTTTACCTGCCGCACGGCGAGCCTCGACCCGGCGAGACCTCACATCCGGATGGCGTGCGCACCATCGGCCCCTTCAACGCGCACAAGGAATCCGCCAGAGATGCGCTGAACCGCAAGCGGAGCATCCCTGAAGGCCAGTTCGACCCCTACGCCGAGCAACGCAAGACCGGCCACGGCAATGCCGCCAGCGAAGCAGCCATGCGCTACGACCAGAACGCCGGGGTGCGCCAGCGCGCGCGACGCGAACTCTACAACGACGACGGCTCCCTCAGAAAGGGCGTGTCCTTTGCAGAAGACGACGTCAAGAAGATGAACGCCGCACAACACCACACCTTGCGCGGCACCACGTTTGGCGCTTTCGAACAGCAAGAGCGCACCGCCCTGATGAAGGACGGCGAAGACGCGCAAGCCACCAACCACTCCACCATCCTCACCAACGCCATGCATGCGGAGCATGTGCTCGCCTATGACGTGGACGTGGGCATGTGCCACTTCGATGAGTTGTTGATGAACCAGTTGCGGCGGATGGCGGATTGGCGGTGGTGCAAGCCAGAGAAAACGGATGAATGCCCGGAGGGGCGAAACATCGACCTGGACGATGAATTCACCTACTACAACACCAAAGAAGCGACTTACAAGGGAGGCATGCTGGCCCAACACAAAAACCTAGCGGCTACCGAGGGGGCAGTCAGGGCCATCGGCATTCCCGATGCGCGAAACCCCGGACGCTTTGATGCCCTCCACATGCCGCCAGGCGGACCACGCTACGCCTGAGAAACCCATATGCGCGATTCATTTCATCTCATCGCTTACAGGCATGCTGCCACCCACGCGCTAGCCGTCGCCTGCCTGTTGCTTACTGCCTGTCAATCCGGAGTCCAGATGCCGACCAATAAAACCTACTACCGCCAACCCATCGCTTGGCCGCGCATGCAAACGCAAGCACAACAAGGTGATCCGGGCCAGGCTCCTGCCGCCGTCCTGCTTGGCGTGCAATGGCTCAACCCGCTGATGCGCCGAAGCTACCCCACTCAATGGAATCTGCTGTGGGCACAAGGGCTCGCACAGCCCAATGACGACGATCTGCAAGCGAAGCGCTTCAAGCTGGGCGATGCGGTGGGCCAAGTGACTAGTGGCGTGCCTCGCCGCCTGCGGCTGGAAGACTTACCGCACGTGGAGCGAGATGAATTCGCCACGGCGTTAAGCGATTTGATTACTGCTCCGCTGAACACCTTTAACGACTACCTTGAGAACGCGAACTACTTCTATTCCCTCAAGCGGGGCACCGGCCGCCCCAATTACTTCGACCCAAACGTGTTCTTTGGACTGCCGCGCGAATGGTTGAACACACCCACGTACATCAACGGGAATGTGAAAAGTTCCGAATTGGATGACCTCCTCGAAGAACAGAAAGCCATGGGCATGCCCGCTCCAAGCTACCTTGCCTACGATGCCGCCCACGCCGAAGAACGCATGCGCGACTACTGGGTCACGCTGCACAAAGACCGGGAGGGGAAAACTGTGCGTGGTACCCGCGTCCTTCCGTCCATGATCATTGGCGAACGCACTCTGTCACTGCTCGCGGTGCGCCGCCTTGTGTTTCATGAAATTGCACGGGACTCACAAGCCAGGAGCATGCTGCTCAACCCCGAAGGCAAGTTACCCAACGTCACGGTGTCGGCAGGCGACACCAACGTCGGCTTCTACAACCTGCAAGAC